>NZ_JAVREO010000014.1:0-216590 GCF_031845445.1 Streptomyces chisholmiae
GGACGGTCGCCAGGGTGAACGTGCCCGCCGCGTCGGTGAACTGGTGCCCCCGGTAGCGGTAACCGGCCAGGTCGTAACCGCCGTTGACGTCCGCCTGCCAGAAGTCGAGCAGCACCCCGGGCAGCGGTAGGTGGCGCCGCCGTAGGTCACGGTGTCGCCGGCCTGGTAGGTGGTGCCGAGCGTCCAACTGCCGCCCGGCTCACCGGGCTCGCCTGGTTCGCCGGGGTTCTCGCCGCCGCCGGTGGTCACCAGGGTGAGGCCGAACTGCGCCAGCAGCGGGTTGATCGGCTGGTGGTAGGTGGTGCCGCCGGTCCGGCAGTTGCCGGAGCCGCCCGAGGTGACGCCCTGCGCCTGGCTGCCGGAGATGTAGGAGCCGCCGGAGTCGCCCGGCTCGGCGCAGACCGAGGTGCGGGTCACGCCGGTGATGGTGCCCTCGGGGTAGGTGACGCTGGTGTTGTGCTGCTGGATCTGCCCGCAGTGCCAGCCGGTGGTGGACCCGGAGCGGCAGATGGAGGCGCCGACGACGCCCTGGGTCGAGCCGGCGACGGCCGCCGGCGAGCTGGCCACCTGCGGGGTCGGCGTCCAGTTGCCGTTGACCGCGACCCAGGCCATGTCCCGGCCGGGGAAGACCGAGCCCTGGAAGGTGCCCTGCGCGACCCGGTTGTGACCCTGGGTGCTGGCGCCGGTCCGGCCGCAGTGGCCCGCGGTGGCGAAGCCGGGCGTGCCGGCCCGGGTCACCGAGAAACCGACCGAGCAGCGGCCCGCGTTGTTGATGTAGTACGCCTCGCCACCCCGCAGGTCGTACAGCGGGCGCGGCGTCTCGTCGGTGGGCAGCACCCGCACGTCCCCGGCGGCCAGGCCGGCTGCGGCCACCAACTCCCGGGCGGCCGCGTCGTCGTGGGCACGCAGCACCACGCTGTTGCTCGCCACGTCCACGTACCAGACGGGGGTGGCGACCGTCGCGTGCGCCGCCGCGGCGTCCAACGCCGCCTTGGTCGCCTCCAGTTCGACCAGCGCCCGGTCGACCAGCTCGGCGTCGGCGCCGGCCGCCTCGATGGTGGGGACCGCGTCGGCCTCGGTGGTGGCCACCACCAGCCGGGCGTCCGGGCCCTCGGCCCAGGCCCCGGCGAAGTCCGCGCCCAACTCGGCGCGGAGCAGCGGCTCGGTGTGGCTCGCGCGGTACTCGTTGGCGAGCCGCGCGGTGGCCTGGGCGGTGGTCAGGCCCAGGTCGCGCTCCAGCGCGGCCAGCAGGCCGGCGGGCGGTTCCGGGGCGGTGGGCTGCGGGGGGTGGGAAGCCCGCGGGCCGTCGGCGCCGGCCGGCGCGGCGGCGGCCAGCAGGGCGACCGCCGCCAGCACGGCGGCGATCGCGGTGCCACGTCTGCGCTGCATGGAACAACTCCTCGCGGTGGGGACGGGCGGAACGCTGCGAAACGTAGTCCCGCCCGCGTGGCCCGGGGAGTTGTCAGCCGGGTTCTGCCACGGTGTTATGAGCCCCGGGCCCGGCCGGGCCGGCCCTTCAGGAGGCCATGCCGAACCCGGGGTGGTGGGCCAGCCAGCCGGGGAGCGCCGCGCTGCGCCGCACCGTCTCCTGGTAGACGGCCCGGGCGTGGCCGAGCAGTTCGTCCGTCGGCCCCGGTGGGGCGTCCGGGCGGCTGCCGAGCAGGTGCCGCCAGCGCAGCGGCACCCCGGCCAGCGGCCGGACGGCGACCCCCGGCGTCGGTGGCAGCGTCGCCCGGCACAGGCCGACGGCCGAGCCCAGCTGTACCAGGTGCGCGCAGGCGGCCGAGTCGGTCTCGTAGAACGTCGCCGGGGCGAAGCCGGCGCGGGCGCAGGCGGCGGCGAAGCAGTCGCCGAAGCAGCCGTCGCCCGGCGCGCTCACCCAGCGTTCCTCCGCCAACTGGCTCAGCTCCAGCTCCGGTTGGCCGGCCAGTGGGTGGCTGTCGGCGAGCATCACGAAGACCGGGTCGGTGCCGACGGGGTGCCAGCGCAGCGCGTCCCCGCCGGGCGGCGGGCTCTGCCCGCAGACGCCGAGCAGCGCCACGTCGACCCGCCCGGCGGTGGCCAGCGCGCTGATCTCCGCCTCCGACCAGGAGGTGTGCAGGCCGACCTGGAGGTCGGGGTAGGCGGCGGCCAGCCGGCCGACCAGGCCGCCGAGCAGCGGGCCGTGGGTGCCGCCAACCCGGATTCGGCGCAGCTGGCCGGGGGCGTGCGCGAAGCGGCGGGCGCTGTCCTGGAGGTCGCGCACCGCGGGCAGCAGCATCGAGGCACGCTCCAGCACCAGCTCGCCGAGCGGGGTGGGCCGGGCCCCGGTGCGGTCGCGGTGGAACAGGGGCCCGCCCAGGGCGCGTTCGATGCGTTTCAGCTGGGTGCTCAGGGCGGGCTGGGCGACGCCGAGCCGGCCGGCGGCCTTGTTGAGGCTGCCGGTCTCCGCGATGGTCCGAATGACCCTCAGGTGCCGCAACTCCAGTTCCATAAGCGGAAAGTACGGGCCGCCGGCGACCGCCGCAACACCGTTGACCGGCTCCGTTGCCCGGCTTGTCGGCCGGACGCCGGGACTGGTGTCAGCGGTAGGCGAGGAGGGCGGGGACCGGGCCGGCGCCGGCCTGGAAGATCTCACGGGAGAGCAGGAAGGTGCGGCTGTCCGTGTCCCACAGCGGGCGCACCTCGTGCCAGCCGGTGGCGGGTTGGCTGTCGCCGCCCTCGACCAGGGCGGTCTCCCGGGAACTGGTCCGCGGGTCGAGCCACCTCAGCGCCGCCACCTCGGCTGTCGCCGGGTCGATGGTCACCACCAGGCCGGCCTGCTGCCCGAACGCCGGCTGGTAGCCGAGGACCAGGTCGTCGAGCGTGCCGAACGGGCGGATCTCCTCGTGCCCCTCGACGGGCTCCGCCTCGTACACCTCCTGACCTGTCGTCAGGTCAAAGCCGACGGCGGTCCCGGTGCCTCCGCGCAGGTGCAGCTGTCCGTCCGCGACCAGGGCGGCGTCGCAGAACCGCCAGAAGCAGGGGCTGACATGGCGGTCCTCGTCGTAGTCCAGCGGGTGTGAGATCCCGGTGTGGTTGTCGTGCACCACGAACAGTCGCTCCTCGCGGTCGTCGCCGACCTCGGCGAGCACCACCAGCGGCTCGGCCGAGACCACCGCCCGCACGTCGAACGCCTCGTCCTCGTACTCCGCTTCGTAGGCCCAGGCCCACAACTCGGTGCCGTCCTCGGCCAGTCCGCGCACCTGGCCGCCGGCCGCGCCGTCCTCGCACAGGTGCAGCGCGACCAGCGTGCCGGCGAGCACCTGGTAGGAGACGTCCACGCAGGGGTCGTTGACCGCGTTGTGCCGCCACAGCTCGGCGCCGTCGCTGACCCGGTAGCCGGCGCCGCCGTACCGTTGGCCGGCGCCGATCGCGAGGGTGTCGCCCAGCAGCGCGGGGGCCTCGTCCGCGCCGGACGGGATCGGCAGGTCCACCGGGAAGCTGGTGACCTCCTCGCCGGCCTCGACGTCGACGACGGTCATCACCTCGCAGTCCCGGCCCTGGCCCACCGCGACCCGCCCGTCGTCCACGTTCCGGGACGCCAGGCAGTCGGCGTGGCCCGAGGACCGTTCCAGGGGGAGGCCCCAGCGCTCCTCGCCGTCGGCCAGCCCGTAGGCGACCAGTCCGCTGTCCATCAGCCGCACCACGGTGTCGCCGACCAGCCAGGTGCCGACGGCGGTGACGGCGCGGTCCTCGGCGCTGACGCCGGGGGCCGGCAGGTCCCAGGCGAGGGTGGCCTCGGCGGGGGTGGTGACGTCCGCCGGGTCCGGCTGGTCCCGGTTGTCGGCCTCGGTGGTGTCGTCGCCGGGCAGCCAGACGAACGCGGCCACCCCGGCCAGCGCGACGGCCAGCGCGCTGACCAGCACCACCGCCAGCCGCCGCCCCCGGCGCCCGCCGCCCCCGCCACCCGGCGGCGGCGTGCCGACCGAGGGTGGGCCGAACTGGCCTCCGTACGGCGGCGGTTGGCCAGGGCCGTAGGGAGTGGCGCCGTGCGGTGGCTGCTGCGACATGGTGGAATCCCCCGGTTGGATACGAGCACGAGGGGCGCGACCCGCGGCCCCGCCCCCGCTGTTGACCACGTGTCACCGATCATACGCATCCGGGCGTGCCCGGACCGGGGGAACCGGCGACCTTCACCCGTCACCGGCACCGCCCGTCGTCGTCGTCAGTGGACGGTCGTCAGTGGACGATGGACACGATCCGGCACGCGGCCTCGGCGAGCCGGCGGTCGCCCCGCGGCCGGGCCCGGCCGACGGCGGTGCCGGGGTCGATGCCCCGGGTGCACAGGCGCCACGCGGTCTCCGGGTCCAGCACCACCGACGCGGTCGGCGCCCCGCCCGGCGGCTCGGACAGTGACCAGCCGTCCGCGGTCGCGGTGGCGGTCCACCGGCCGCCCACCTGGCCCTCGACGACCACCGCGACCCGGGAGCCGGCCGGTGCCGCCGTGTGCCGCAGGGTGTGCGGCAGGGCCCGCAGGAAGGTGTCCAACACCGTGGCCAGGGCCCGCGGTTCCGGGTCGGTCGGCTGGCCGACCGCATGGCGGATCTGCTGCCGGTGGGTCCAGTACTCGGTGTACTCGCGGGCGATGTCCAACCAGGCCGGCGCCGGATCGACCCCGGCCCAGGAGACGCCCAGCGCGGGCGCGGCCAGGTCGGCGCTGGCGAAGCGCGCGACGAGCCGGCCGCCGGCCCGCTCCAGGGCGTCGGGCAGCCGGGCGGGGGGCTCGTCGGCGTGCCGGTCCACCCACTCCTGGTTGGTGCGGTGGATGAACGCCTCCAGCCGCTCGCCGGGCCGCCGGACCCGCTGGTGGGCGCCGAGCCGCCCCTGGTAGGCGCCGAGGAGGTGGACGGCGAGGTCACGCACGGTCCACCCGGGGACGGCCGGTGCGCGCCAGTCCGCGGGTCGCAGGCCACGCAGGGTGTCGAGGAGCGCGGCCAACTCGGCGCCGAACAGCGGGCGGGCGTCGATCGGAGGGCCCAGCCGGGAGGCGCCGGCCGCGACGGGGTGGGCGGGTCTCATGGCCGCAGCCTGCCAGCCGCGCGCCTCCGCCGGCCACGGAATACCCCGACCGTCAGGCGCCCCGGGGCGACGCGCGGGGCCGGGCGCCGTGCGGCACCCGGCCCCGCGCGGTCAGCCGGTCAGGAGCAGTTGATGAGCAGTGAGGTCACGGCGGTGCAGGTGGCGCTGTCGGTGTCGTTGGCCGGGTTGGGGTCGCCCGGGGTGCTGGCGGTGCGGCTGGCGGTCACCGTGTAGGGGGTGCCGAGGTCGAGGAGCGCGACGGGCACGCTGAGGTGCCGGGTGGTGCTCTCGCCCGACGCGAGGCCGGTCGCGGCGCAGTCGGCCTGGTTGCCGGTGACGGCGCAGTCCGGGCTGGTCGGGTTCACGCCGTCGGGGAGCACCGCGGTCACGGTGGCCTCGGTGAGCGGGTCGGGGCCGTTGTTGGTGAGGGTCACCGTGTAGTCGATGCGGCCGTTGAGCAGCCCGGGAACGGGGGTTGCGGTCAGGGCGACTCCGAGGTCGGCGAGCGCGGGGGCGGCGAAGTCGATGCCGGTCGGGGTGTGCCCCACGTCGACGAAGGTGGTTGCGGTGAAGCTCGCGGTGTCGATCACGGCGACCGAGTCGGCGTTGTTGGTGGCGTAGACGAGGGAGCCGTCCGGGGTGACCGCCAGCCGCCGGGGCAGTTCACCGGCGGGCACGGTCGCGGTGATGGTGTTGGTCGCGGTGTCGATGGCGGAGACACCGGCCCATTCGCGGGTCACGTACACCGTCTCCCCGTCGGGGGCGGCCGCGACGTTGTAGGGGCGCCCGGAGACGGGGAGTGTGGCGGTGACCGTGCCGCTGTCGGTGTCGAGCACGGCGACGGCGTCGGAGTAGGGGAGGGTCACGTAGGCACGGGTGCCGTCCGGGGTGAGGGCGACGTCCTGGGCGAAGCCGGCGACGCCGACCGTCGTGGTCACCGTGTTGGTCGCCGTGTCGATGACCGAGACGGACCGCGACGAGTAGTTGGTGACGTAGGCGCGGGAGCCGTCCGGCGCCACGACCACCTGCTGCGGGGAACTGCCCACCGGGACCGTGTCGGTGACGGTGCCGTCCGCGGTGTCGATGACCGATACGGCGCCGGCGCCGGAGTGGACGACGTAGAGGCTGTCGCCGTCCGGCGTGACCGCGATGTCGTAGGGCCGCTCCTCAAGGGGGACGGTGTCGGTGACGGCGCCAGCGACGGTGTCGATGACCGACACGGAGTGGGACTCGGAGTCGGCGGTGTAGACGCGGCTGCCGTCGGGGGCGGCCGTCGCGTCCTGGGGGCCGTCGCCCACCTCGATCGTGTCGGCGACGGTGTGCGTCGCGCTGTCGATGACGGAGACGGTGTCGTCGCTGTAGTTGGCCACGTAGGCGAACGGCGCGCGGCCCTCGTCGGCGGGCTGGGCGGGAGCCGGTGTGGCGGAGAGTAACGTGAGTGCGCAGGCGCATCCGGCGGCCAGCGCCGCCGTTCCGCGCCTGATCCCGCCACCGTTGCGGTCAACGGCGATGCGTGGGCTCATCGGGGTGTCCCTTCGAATCGGTGTGCGTTCTCGTGCGGGCTGTGAGGATTCATCGGCCGTCCTAAGCGATCCGCGAGGCGGCGAAATCGGGCTATGACCATCAGGCGCCCGGAGAACTCGATCAGGATGTTGCACGTTTCGGTACCGGACAAGAGAGCCTTCCTGTTTCTCATCGCATAAATAGAAAATCAGTGCTGAGGGTCGCTCGATGGTGGCCGCGACTTACTGATCGGCGCCGAGCGCCGTTCGGCTGGGTAGTTGTACCGGCCCGCGAGAGTGGAAACGGCGGGATGGTGGATTGGCCGAGAGTTCCTCGGGCGTCAGGGAAAACGCGCCTGACTCGACGTGGATTCTCCGGCCCCGCGTGGGTGCCGGTCACCGGGCGTCGGGAGGCCAGGGCTGGTCACGTCGGTGAACGCGGCCGCCCCGGCCGCGCCTCCCGGACGGGCGTGCGAGGGGCACGGGCGCGCGATCCTCTCCGCCGGTCGGGATCATCACGCCATCCCCGCAAAAACGCGTGGGAGCGGCCGAGATGCTGGACATGCTGCTCTCGGCGCTCGTGGATCTGCATCTCCACAGTCGGGCGCTGCCGCGTACGCATGGAAAAGGGGAAGCACATGAGCATGATTCAGACCGGCAAGGTGGAGCTTTCGTCACAGCACCCGGTCGAGACCCAGGGAGGGAACACGAGCACGTTCACGCGCGTGGACTTCCCCAGCGCTTTTCCGGCCGGCTCGGACGTCATCGTGCAGGTCACCGTGCAGACGTTCAACGGAGCCGATACGCCGGGTATCCGGCTGCACGACGTGAGCGAGACCGGTTTCCTCATCCGCATCAACGAGCTGTTCGGCGCGGGCGTCAAGGGGAACGGCCAGCACGGCCCCGAGACCATCGGCTGGACCGCCTACACCGTCTGACCCGTCCGGACACCCACGGCCCGAACGCGGTTGACCCACCACCGGGACGGGGCCGTCCTCCTACCCGGGAGGGGACGGCGGCGGGCCGACCAACGGCGTGCGCCCGCCACCGCGAGCCACCGGTGGTGGGCCTCCACGGCCGCGGCCGGGTCGGCCCGGTCAGCTTCGGGTCGGCCCGATGGTGCGGTGGGCGACGGCGGCCAGCAGCAGGTAGGCCGCCGCCGTCGCGGCCAGCGCGACGCCGTAGCCGAGGGAGCGGGCCGCCGCGTCGCCGCCGTCGCCCAGTGCCGTGCTCGCGCCGGCGGCGAGGGAGACCAGCGCGGCGAAGCCCAGGGTGGGGCCGGTCTCGACGGCGGCGTTGAGCAGCCCGCCGGCCACCCCGGCGTGCCGGGCCGGCACCCCGTCGAGGGCGATGACGGCGCCGGCGGCGAAGACCAGGGCCACGCCCGCCGGGAAGAGCAGCGTCCCCACCAACGGCAGGACCTGTGGTGCGGCGGGCAGGGCGATCAGGCTCAGCACGGCCAGCCCGGCGGCGGCCGACGACAGTCCGACGGTCAGCGCGCGCCGAGGGCCGAGCCGCGCGGTCAGCCGTCCGGAACCGGCCGAGACCGCCACCAGCACGACCGCGTACGGCAGATAGGCCGCCGAGGTCAACCCGGGGCCCAGCCCCTCCCGCTGTTGGAGGTGCAGCGGCAGAAAGTAGGAGAGGGTGAACACGCCGGCCGCCCCGGCGCCCAGCGCCACCAACCCGGTCAGCCGCCGTGCGGAGCCGAACAGGCCGCTCGGCACCAGGGGTTGGGCTCCTCGCCGCTCCACGGTGGCGAACGCGGCCAGCGCGGCGGCACCGGCCAACAGTACCGCCAGCGCCGGCCCGGGCGAGGGCGCCGCGGTGACGGTGATCAGCCCGTAGCAGCTGGCGGACAGCCCGCTCGTCACCAGCAGCGCGCCGACGACCGGCACCCGCTGCCCGGCGACCGGCCGCCCCGCCGGCAGCCGACGCCAGGCGGCCAGGGCCACCGCGACCACCAGCACCGGCACTGTGGACACCCACCGCCAGGAGGCGACCGCCACGAGCGGGCCGCCGGTCACCAGCCCCAACGCCCCGCCGACGGCCGGCAGGCCGCCCCAGACCGCCAGGGCCCGGCGCCGCGCGGCGGGCTCCTCGAAGAGCCCGCCGGCCAGTGCCAGGGCGGCCGGCGCCGCCAGCGCGGCCCCCACCCCCTGCCCGAACCGGGCCGCCAGCAGCGAGCCGAACCCCACCGACGCGCCTGCCCCGACCGAGGCCGCGACGAACACCGCGCAGCCCGCCAGGAAGACCACCCGATGCCCCCGCACATCGCCCAGCCGGCCACCGAGCAGCAGCAGACCGCAGAAGGCGACCGGGTAGGCGGCGTTCACCAGCGCCAGCTCGGCCGCCGTCAGCGACAGGGTGTGCCGGACCTCGTCGAGCGCCACGTTGAGCACCATCATGGCCATCAGGAGGGCCACCTGCACCGAGGCGAGCAGCCCGTAGGCCGCCCCCCGCCCCCGCTCCAAGGAACCGGTGCCGGTCATCGTCCTTCCACCGCCCTGATCCGGACCCGTCCTGGTTCCCAAGTGCCCATACTCCCAACGGATCTGACGTGACGCCAGATACATCATGCGGGCCATGGACCGCCTTCTTCCGTGGCGCTACCGTGGATGTCCGGCGCATGGTGTTCCGCCGGGGATGTCCGAGCCCCGACGGCGCATGTCAACACGGGGGTGGGCATGGCCAGATGGTTCGGCAGGTCCAGGGACCAGGCGGGGGAGCCCGACGCGTTCGATGCCGCCGAGCGGCTCCGGTTGGCGCACCGGGACACCGGCCAACCCGGGCTGCTCGACACCGCGTTACGGGCCATGCTGAACGCGAAGGACCAGTACGGCGAGGCCGACCAGCGCCACGCGGCCAGCCTGTCCGGGCTGTGCATGCTCTACCGGCAGAAGTGGGAACGCGACAGCGACCGGGGCGCGTTGAACCGCTCAGCCAGTTACGGCCGGGCCGCCGTCGAACTCTCCCCGCCGGGCGACTCCCTGCTGCCCAGGCACATGTCCGCGCTCGCCACCACCCTGCAGGAACTCTACGAGGTCACCCGCGACCCCAAGGACATCGACGAGGCGATCGCGCTCTACCGGGGCTGCCTCGACCTCGTCCCGCCGGCCGACCCGGAGCACGCCGGCCAGCAGTCCAATCTGGCCAACTCGCTGCTGCGTCGCGCCAAGTATCACCCGGACCCGGAACTGTTGCGGGAGGCCGTGGAGTTGGCCCGGGCCGCGCTGCGCGGCACCGCGGCCATCGACCCCATGAGGGCTGCCCGGCTGGTCAACCTCGGGGCGGCGCTGATGAGTCGGGTGCAGGCCGGTTCCGTGTCCGAACTCGTCGAGGCCGAGACCGTCTACGCCCAGGCGGTGCGCGCGTTGCCGCCGACCCATCCCGCCCACCGCCAGGTCCAGGGAACCCTCCAGGTCGTCCGTGACCTGCGGCGCACCCTGGGGATCTGACGGGCCCCAGCGGGCGGGGGAAGGGTCTGCCATGGCGGAACTCCGACTGTCCGTTCATGAGTTCGCCGGGCCCGACCGGTGGCGGTGGGTGCTCGGCGGGCCGGGGCGGGGTCATCGCCCGGCACCGGGTGAGCCTGGACCGGGGGTGTCCCGAGTACGAGGCGTTCACCGACCTGCCCGGCTACCTGCGCCGGCACGCGGCCCCCGACGTGCGGGCCGAGCGCGAGCGGGAGATCGTCCGCGAGGTGCGCGACTGGATCGCCGCGGAGGTTCTCGGGGAGGTCGCGCCGGCATTGCTGGCCGCCGGCCCCGCCGTGGTGCGGGTGGTCGTGCCCCCCGGCCGCCCGGCTGCCGCTGTTGACCTGGCTGGAGTTGGCCCGGGTGGGCGGGCGCCCGCTCGCCCTGCGGGACGTGACCCCGGTGCTGGAGTCCACGTCTGGCAGATCCGCGCGGCCTGCCGCCCTGGCCCGCCGCTGGTGCCCGTTGGCGGTGGCGCCGGTCGCCACGGGCGCGGTGGCCTTCCTCGCCGTCACCGGCCCGGCGTAGGCCCCGGGGCCTACGCCGGTCACCCGGCCGGCGCGGGCCGCGCCCGCGCTACCCCGCGCGGAGCGCCGGCAGTACCGTCTCGGCCACCCGGTACGCCTCCTCCAGCAGCGGGTTGCCGGACAGGATGAAGGTGTCGACGCCCAGCTCCTCGTACTCCTTGAGGCGTTCGATGACCTGCCCGGTCGAGCCGACGACCGCGGTGCCCGGGCCGGGACGGAACAGGCTCATCCCGGGCCAGAGGTTCGGGTGCCGCTCCAACTCCCGTGCCCTGGCCGGCACTCGGCCGCCGTGCTGGCGGAACTGCCGCTGCCAGCCGACGCCGTCCTCGTCGGCCCGGTCGCCGAGCTGCCGGGCGTAGGTGGCCTCGCTGGTGACGTCCAGCAGCCGGTCGGCGACCGCCCACGCCTCGTCCTCGGTGTCCCGGACGATCAGGTGCAGCCGCAGCCCGAAGCGCAGCGTCCGGCCGTGCGCGGCGGCCCGGGCCCGCACCCGGTCGAGCTTCTCCTTCAGCAGGTGCGCCGGTTCGGCCCAGGTGAGGTAGACGTCCATGTGCTCGGCCGCCACCTCGATGCCGGGCGGCGACGAGCCGCCGAACCAGAGCGGCACATGCGGGGTCTGGACCGGTCTGAGGTCGCCGAACGAGCGTCCGGCGTTGGTCAGTTGGTAGAACCGGCCGTGATGGTCGAAGACCTCTCCGGCGGTCAGCCGCTTGACGATCGACCAGTACTCGGCGCTCAGCGCGTACCGTTCGTCGTGCTCGACGTCCAGCCCGTACTCGCGCAGTGTCCGGGTCGAGCCGTTGACGACGTTGAACCGCAGCCGGCCGCCGAACAGGGTGTCGAAGGTGAGGGCCATCTTCGCCAGCAGGGTCGGCGAGATCAGCCCGGGGTGAACGGCCAGCAGCGGCTGGAACCGGGGGCTGGTGGCGGCGGACAGCGCGCTGCCCAGCGGCCACACGTCGTGCAGGTCGGTGGCGAGCAGCGCGCCGCTGTAGCCGAGGCCGTCCACCGCGCCGGCCAGCCGCTGGAGGTAGCGCAGGTCGACGGGGCGGCGCCCGGCCGGCTCCCAGGGGTAGGCGCCCTCGCGCGGGATGATGTACCAGAGGACTTCCGAGGCCATGGCGTTCGCTTCTTCCTCAGGACCGGGCCGGGTGCGCGGCGACGGCGTCGGCGACGGTCACCGGCCGGTCGACGAAGCCGACCCGGGCGAAGATGTCGGCGGCCTCCTGCTGTTCGGCGAGGAACGCCTCGTCCACCTCCTCGATCCGCCAGGGCAGCGCGCGCAGCGCCGTCTCCCAGTCGTCCACCGAGCCGCCCTGGTGGTCGGCGGCGATGGCCGCGGCCTCCCGCGGGTGGGCCGCGACCCAGGCGTCGGCCCGGGTCAGCGCGCGCCGCAGCGCCGCGACCAACTCGGGCCGCCGCTCGGCGACCTCGCGGCGGGTGAAGAACACCGACCGGTCGGAGATGACGTCCCCGGTGGGCACCAGCACCCGCAGGCCACCGGCGCGCAGGGCCGCCGCCAGCCGCGGGCCCTGCGCCACCCAGGCGGCGATCTCGCCGGCCCGCAGGCGCCGTTCGCTGTCCGCGTCGGACCGCTCGGCGACGATGTCGGTGGCGTAGGAGAGGCCGGCGTCGTCCAGGGCCTTGGCGACCAGGTGGGTCTGCCAGGAGCCGATCGCCAGGTGCACGACGCCGCCCGCGAGGTCGGCCACGGTCCGGGCCGGTGCGTCCTCGGTGACCAGCAGCGCGCCGTGGTCGGGGCGGGGGGCGGAGACGGCCGCGTAGACCAGGTCGTGGCCGGCGGCCTGGGCGGTGATCGGCGGGGTCGAGCCGGTGCCGCCGAAGTCGATGACCCCGTCGGTCAGCAGCTGCCCGGTGCGCACCCCGTTGGTGTAGGGGTGGAACGCCACGGTCTCGCCGACGGCGGCCAGCTCCTCGGCGGCGATGTCGAGCCGGGAGAGGTAGTAGAGGGTCGGATTGCTGTCGTGCACACCGATGGTGACGGTCATTCAGCTCACTTCTTCCGGGGTGGTGCGCCGGGACTCCGGCGCGGGCTCGGCTTCGGGGTCGGGCTCGGGGGCTGGGCTCGGGTGGGGTGCCGGGGCGGGCACCCCGAGGTCGGCGAGCAGCCGGCGGCGCAGCGCGGCGAACGCCGGGTCGCCCGGGTCGCGGGGCCGGGGCAGCGGGACGGGCAGGTCGGTGACCAGGCGTCCGTCCCGCAGCACGCACACCCGGTCGGCCAGTCGCACCGCCTCCTCGACGTCGTGGGTGACCAGCAGCACGGCCGGCCGGTGGGCCCGGCACAGCTCGGTCACCAGGTCCTGCATCCGCATCCTGGTCAGCGCGTCCAGCGCGGCGAACGGCTCGTCCAGCAGCAGCAGTTCGGGCTCCCGCACCAGCGCGCGGGCCAGCGCCACCCGCTGCGCCTCGCCGCCGGAGAGGGTGTTCGGCCAGTTGTCCGCGTGGTCGCGCAGACCGACCTCGGCCAGCGCCCGCCGGCCGCGCTCGGCCTGGCCACGCGGCAGGGCCACGGTCACGTTGGCCAGCACCCGTTTGGACGGCACCAGCCGCGGCTCCTGGAAGACGACGGTGCGCGCCGGCGGCACCAGCACCTCGCCCGAGTCCGCCGCCTCCAGGGCACCCAGCACCCGCAGCAGGGTGGTCTTGCCGCTGCCGGAGGCACCCAGCAGCGCCACGAACTCGCCGTCGTCGATGGTGAGATCGAGCCCGTCCAGCACCCGGCGTGGGCCGAACGCCTTGCGCAGCCCGCGTACGTGCACCGCGGTACTCATCGGCCCGCCCTCCGCCACGGCATCAGCAGCCGTTCCAGCAGCCGCACGATCAGGTCGGCCAGCAGGCCCAGCAGGCCGTAGACCAGGATGCACACGGCCAGCACGTCCGTCCTGGCGAAGCTTCCGGCCTGCACCATCAGGTAGCCGATGCCGGCGGTCGCGTTGATCTCCTCGGCGGCGATCAGCGCGATCACGCTCAGCGTCATCGACAGCCGCAGCCCGGCCAGCAGCGAGGGCAGCGCGCCGGGCAGCACCACCTCCCGGACGATCGCCAGCCGGCCCATCCCGAAGCTGCGCATCGCCTCCACCAGCTTGGGGTCCACGCCGCGCACCCCGCTGGCGGTGGAGACGTACATCGGGAAAGTGGTCGCCACCGCGATCAGCAGCACCTTGGCGGTCTCGTTGATCCCGAACCAGACCATGAACAGCGGCACCAGCGCCAGGAACGGGATGGTGCGCAGGATCTGGACGGAGGAGTCCAGCAACTCGTCGCCGAGCCGGGTGAATCCGGTGAGCACGCCCAGCGTCAGCCCGACCGTGAGGCCGATCAGCAGGCCCAGGCCGGACCGGGTCAGCGAGGTGGCCAGCGCGTCCGGCAGCTGCCCGTCGCCCCACAGCTCGCCGACCGCGCCGACCACCGCGCCGGGCGAGGCCAGCACGTCCGGGGTGAGCAGGCCGGTCGCGGAGGCGACCCACCACAGCCCGAGCAGGGTCAGCGGGCCGACCGCCCGCACCGTCACCTGGTACCAGCGGGGCCGTGGCCGCCGCACCTCGGCGCGCGGGGTGACCAGCCGGCCGCCGCCCACGGGCGCCGGCGCGGCCGGCACCGCGGCCCGGGCCTGTTCGGTGGCCGTCACCGTAGCTCCGTCACGTCCAGCACGTGCGCGGCGATGTCCACCTCGTCGCGGGTCACGCCCCGCTCCGCGTAGAACCGCGCCACGTCCTGGAACCGCTCGATGTCGGCGTCGGTGATGGCCGCCACGGTGCCGCCCTCGCTGAGGAACGCGATCTGCGTCTCGCGGGCCGCGCCGGTCAGCGCCTGCGGGCCGACGTCCGTGTTCACGTTCAGGAAGGCGGCCGGGTCCTGGCGCTGCCGCTCGCTGGCGTCCTGGAGGTAGTCGAAGAGCGCCCGCACCACCTCCGGGTGGTCCTCGGCGAAGCCGGTCCGCACCGCGGTGAGGCTGTAGTTGTCGGAGCCGACGTCCGCGCCGTCCACCAGGAAGTGGGCGTCGCCCGAGCCGATCTCGGCCACCGAGTAGGCCGCCCACACCGCCCAGGCGTCCACCTGGCCGGCGTTGAAGACGGCCGCGGTCTGGTCGGGCCGCAGATAGACCCGCTCCACCTGGTCCGGGTCGATGCCGGCGGTCTCCAGGGCCTTGAGCAGCAGGTACTCGCCGGTGCCGCCCTCGTTGACGGCGACGGTCCGCCCCACCAGGTCCTCGACGGACTCGATGTCCGAGTCGTCGGGCACCAGGATGCCCTCGCCGGCGTGGTCGGGCGCGGTGGCGGAGAAGAACGCGAAGCCCGGGTTCTGCGAGAGCGAGGTCAGCCCCGAGGTGATCGAGCCGGTGGCGATGTCCAGTTGGTCGGCGTTGAGGGCCTGCGCGGCGGGCGCGAACGGGCCGGCGCTGCCCGTCCAGGACACCTCGGCGTCCACCTCGGCCAGCGCCCGCTCCAGCGAGCCGTCCTTCTTGCCGAGGGCGAACACCCCGGAGTTGCCGGGGTCGGGGATGCGGACGGTGATCGTCGGCCCGGCGCCGTCGGCGTCGTCTCCCGAGGAGCCGCCGCAGGCGGTGAGGGCGGTGAGGGAGGTCAGCGCGGTGGCGACGGCGAGCAGGGTGAGTCTGGGAAAGCGCATGGTGGGTCCTACACGTCTCACGGGAGGGAAGGGGAGGTCGGGCGCCCGGCGGGGGGTGCCGCGCCGGCCGCCCGGCGCAGTGGTTCCGGCGCCGCCCAGGCGCGCACGTCGACGCGCTCGGGCAGGAAGCCGTGGCGGTACAGCGACTCGGCCTGCTGGGCGAGCAGTTCGAGCCGATCGGCGGAGAGGTCGGGGTGCAGCGCGCGGTGCGGCCGGGACCGGTAGGCGCCCCGCACCCCCTCCGGGCCGGCGCCGGTCTCGGCGCCGAGGATGCGCGCCACCTCGGCCGGCCGCTCGGCGGCCCAGTCGGCGGCGCGCAGCAGCACGGTCAGGAAGCGGTCCACCAGCCCCGGATGCTCGTCGAGCAGCCGCTGGTGCACGGTGATGGGGCGGGGCGTGCCGTTGTTCACCCGGTGCCGGCGGTCGGGCAGTTCGTCCAGCTCCACCGCCACCTCGGCGCCGATCCGGGTCGCCGCCTCCACGGCCAGCGCGCCCTTGACGTACACCGCGTCCACCTCGCCCCGGCCGAGCGCGGCCAGCTCCGCCGCCCACTGCCCGCCCGGGCCGCCGGCCGGCACGTCCACCAGCGTCGCGTCGGCCAGCCGCCGGCCGGCGGACGCCAGGGCGCCCTCGAAGCCGCGCAGCGCCATCGCCCGCCAGAAGTCGATGGGCACCGGATGCCGGGGCACCGCCAGCCGCAGCCCGCGCAGCGCGGCCGCGCCGCGCACCCCGGAGCCGGGCGCGACCAGGATCACCTGCCGTTCCTCGATCCAGGTCAGGCCGACCAGTCGGGTCGGCTCGCCGCGCGAACGCGCCCACAGCGCGGGCACGTTGCCGCCCTCCCGGAACAGGGCGGTCTCGGCGTGCGTGTAGTGCGCGCCGCGGGCCGTCGCGTCCACGTCGGGGGCCGCGTCCTGGAGCGAGCGGACCGCGATGCCGTCCGGCGCGAACTCCTCGGCCAGCCAACCGCGGTCGGCGGCGATGCCGGTGGCGGTGGGCACCGGACAGCGGGTGAACCACAGGGTGCTGGGCAGGGCTGGCTGCGTCATCGTTTCTTCCCTGGAGGAAGTCGCGACCCGGCGGGCGGGGGCGACGAGGGGGAGCGGCGGGGCGCGCCGCGCGCACGGGGCCGCGCGCCGGCCACGGCCCCGAGAGGGCCGGCCGGCAGGGCGCGGCGGACGGGTCAGCGACAGCTGGCGCTGAAGACGCGTCCCAGGTCGACGTGGCGGCGGGCGGTGAGCGGACGGGCGGCCGACGGGTGCTGACGCATCGCTCCGCTCCTTCCCGCTCGATCCCACCGGAGCCGCTCCGGCGGATGCCAGGCAGCCTGGCACAGCGCCGGAAGACCGGGCAAGGCGTGTCCCACCATGTGGGAGCCGGTGTGAACGCCGTGTTGCGAAGGGGGAGGGGAGGCCCGCTCCGGTCCCGGGATGTGGGAGATTCGACGGCCGGCGCCGAACCACGGCCGGTGCCGAACGCGGCCGGTGCCCGATGGTGGCCGGGATACGGTGAGGGGACGTGTGCGGATGGGTACTTCAGCGGCCGGGGCGCAGGCGGTCCGGCGGGCCCTGGACATCCTGCACTGCTTCCACGACAACGCCCCCGACCTCAGCGCCGCCGAGCTCGCCCGCCGGCTGGACCTGCCGACCTCCACCGCCCACCGGCTGGCCCGCGCCCTGCTGGCCGGCGGCTTCCTGGAACAGGACCACCGCACGGCCCGCTACCGGCTCGGCCCGGCCGTCACCGAACTGGGCCGGCTCTCCTACCACCAGCGCGGCCTGCACGCGGTCGCCCCGGAACTGGCCGACCTGGCCGAACGCACCGGCGCCACCGCCGACCTCGCCCTGCGCAGCGGCCCCTACGCCGTCATCGTGGCCGGCGGTTCGGTCACCCCCAGGGTCGGGCTGCGCCGGCCGCTGCACTCCACGGCGCTCGGCAAGGTGCTGCTGGCCTGGCCACGGCCGGGCGAGGGCGGCGCCGAGTCGCTGCCGCCGCTGCCCGCCTTCACCGAGCGCACCATCGTCGACGCCACGCTGCTGGCCGCGGAGCTGGACCGGGTGCGCGCCCAGCGGTACGCCGTCAACGACGGCGAGTCGGCGCAGGGCGTCCGCACCCTGGCGGTGCCCGTCCTGGACGGCCTGGACTCCGCCAGGTTCGCGCTGGCGGTCCGTGGCACGCCCGAGCTGATCACGGCCGAGCGCCGGGCCTGGCTGCTGGAACAGGCCAGGGCCTGCGCCTTCGCGCTGGAGATCCTGCTGCTGCCCCCGGCGGAGCGCCGCCGGCCGACCAACTGACCGCCGCCCGCCGGGAACTGGTGACCACGAGTGACATACCCCCGCCGGTGCGGAAACGGGTACGGGGGTGGAGAAGTGACCGTTCAATAGGAGGATGAGGCACAGGAGTCCGAGGGCCGGGCGCCCCGGCCCCCGCCGGGTCCCACCGGCCCGGCGACCCGTAGGCCGGCGGGTGGCGGTGGGGGACGGCGGGGGCGGTGGCCTGCCGCGCCGGGTCGAGACCGCCGTGGCGGTGGTGTCGGCGCTGGCGGCCGTCGGGGCGATCGGCTTCACCGCGGTGTCGGTGAGTCAGGTCCACGATGAGCTGGACATCGCCCGCGAGGGGCAGCTCACCGACCGCTACACGGCGGCCGTCGACAACCTGGGCGACGACCACCTCGACGTGCGGCTGGGCGGGATCTACGCGCTCCAGCGCATCATGGCCGACTCCCCGCGCGACCACCCGACCATCACCAACCTGCTGGCCAGCTACGTGCGTATCCACGCCACGGCGCCGCCCGAAGGGGAGACACCGGCCGGCGGGGGCGTCGCCGCCACCGACCAGGCCGCCGCCGACGTGGTGGCGGCGCTCACCGTGCTGGCCACCCGTGACGCCGCGCGGGACGACCAGCCGGCGCTCGACATGTCGGGCGCCCACCTGCCCGGCGTCGACCTCGCGCCGGACCTCCGGCCCGCGGTGGCGGCCCAACTCGCCGGCGCCGACCTCAGTGGGGCCGACCTGCACGGTGCCGACCTCGCCGGCGCGAACCTCGCCGACGCCCGCCTCACCGAGGCCGACCTGACCGGCGTGGACCTGACCGAGGCGGCCCTGCCGCGCACGCACCTCATCCGAGCCCGCCTCACCGGGGCCCGGCTGGGTGCCGCCGACCTCAGCCGGGCCAACGGGAGCGACGCCGACCTCGGTGGCGCCGACCTCCGGCACGCAGACCTCTCCCACGCACGCTTCCTCCGGTCCTCCTTCAGCGACGCCCAGTTGACCCGAGCCCACCTCGACCACGCCTACCTCGGCGGGGCCGAGCTGGCCCGCGCGGACCTCACCGGCGCGCGGCTCACCGACGTGAACCTCGACGGGGCCGACCTGAGCGCTGCCAACCTCAGCAGCGTCGACCTCACCGGCGCCGACCTGTCCCGCGCGGACCTCACGGACGCGCGCCTCACCGGCGCCGACCTCACCGGCGCTGATCTCTCCGAGGCTGATCTCTCCGGCGCTGACGTCACTGGGGACCAGTTGCTGGCCGCCGTGCTGAACGAGGAGACCGTGCTGCCCGAGCACCTCGCCGAGGACCCGGACCTTGCGGCCCACCGGGCGGCGGGGGCTGCCCGGCGTTGACCGGGGCGTCGACGAGCGTGCCGCCGCGCTCAGACGGGCGCGAGGTGCTTCTCGAACGGCAGCAGCGGCAGCGTCTCCGACTCGGTGGCCACGTCGAACAGCGGCGTGTAGCCGGCCCGCAGATAGAGGTCCCTGGCCTCCGGCTGGCGGGGGCCGGTGGTCAGGAAGATCCGCCGGTAGCCGCGGGCGGCCGCGGCGTTCTCCAGCTCGGTGACCATCCGGCGGCCCAGGCCCCGGCGGCGGTGCGCCGGGTGGGTCCAGACCCGTTTCAGCTCCGCGGTCGCCGGGTCCGCCCGCCGGTAGGCGCCGCCGGCCACCGCGATCCCGTCCTGGAGCAGGAGCAGCAGCAGGCCGTGCGGCGGGGCGAACTCGGCCTCGGGGTAGCGGCTCATCTCCTCGGCGGCGGCCGGCCCGTAGAGGCGGGTGTAGTCGTCGGTCAGCCCGCGCAGCAGCGGGCGGACCAGCGGGTCGGAGAGGAGCACCGGGGTGACGGTCAACTCGTGGCCGGCGGGAGACGACATCCCTTGCCTTTCGCTCGTGGTCTGACGGGCGCTGCCCGCTACTGCGCGGATCTGACGGATGCTGCCCGTCCGGACCGGTTCGAGAACGATCGCGGGCCGGGCTTCGGTGCCGGGGCGCCCCCGGGCGGTGCTCAGACCGCCGGGCCGCCGGCGGGCGGGGCGGTCAGCAGCGCGCGGACCCGCTCCCTGGCCAGGGCGATCGGCTCGGTCGAGCCGCTGAACTTGGAGCCGGCGAGCGCGCCGTCGTAGAGCAACTCCACGACCGGCGCCAGCGCCGCCGGCTCCGGGACGCCGGCGGCGCGCAGCTCCTCGGTCAGCATGCCGCGCAGCCACCCGCGGTGGCGGGCGACGGCCTGGGCCACCGGGTGCGCGCGGTCGGGGAACTCGGTGGCCGCGTTGAGGTAGAGACAGCCCCGGAACCCCCGCCCGGGGGCGCCCCGTTCGGCGAGGTCGAAGAGGGTCAGCAGGCGCGCCACCGGTCCTTCGGCCCGGGCCACCGCGCTGTGCCAGGCGGCCCGATCGACCTCGTCCCGCCGGTCCAGATAGGCCACCACCAGCCCGTCCTTGGAGCCGTAGGCGTGGTAGAGGCTGGCCCGGGCGACCTCCGCCTCGGAGATCAGCCGCTCGATGCCGACGGCCCGGATGCCCTCCAGCGGGAACAGCCGCTCGGCCGCGGCCATCAGGCGTTGCGCCGGCAGCTGTCTGACGGGGCGTGGGGCGGTGGGGGAGTGCGGCGCGGGCGTCGATGGGGAAGCCATGTCCCCAGGATAGATGCAGACCGATCGGTCTATCTGTTAGAGTCCGCGCCATGACGCCATCACCGCTGGTCCGACGACTCCACGTCGACCTCCAGCGTGTGCAGAGCGCCGCCTGTCGCGAGGACAGCGCCCGGCGCTGAGCCCGCCGCGCCCGGCCCGGCCGGCCGCGCCCCGGCGCGCCGCCCGGCGCCCGCCGCCCGTCGCACCCCACCCGCACCCGACCGCGCCCGGTCGTGCCCCCACCCGTCCCGGCCCGCCCGGGGCCGGCGGCGCGGCCGGCCGTGAGCGCACCCGTGCCCACCCCGTTCTCACCCCGTTCCCGCCCCGCGCCGCCGACGTGGCACCGCCGCGCCGGCACGCCCGCCCGAAAGGAAAACCCCATGCCGCTCTACCTGTTCGAGGTCACCACCAGCCGCTCGGACCGGACCGCCGAGCTGATCGACGCCCTCGGCCGCACCGTCGCCGGCGCCGGCGGCGAGGTGATAGAAGCCCAGGTCACCGCCCAGGCCGCCCGCGTCTTCCTGGTGGTCGAGGCGCCCGGCGCCGACCTGGTGGCGGCGGCCGTCCTGGCCGCCGAACTCCCGGGCGCCGCCGAGGTGTCGGGGCCCGACCAGGTCCGGCTGGTCGGCGCCGACCTCGCCGAGGTGAAGGCGGCCCGCCCCACCGCCGGCTACCTCGTCGAGTGGGACCTGCCCGCCGAACTGGACATGGCGAGCTACCTGGCCCGCAAGAAGGCGAACGCCCCCCGCTACGCCGAGGTCCCCGAGGTCGACTTCCTGCGCACCTACGTCCGCGAGGACATGGTCAAGTGCCTCTGTTTCTACGACGCCCCGGGCGAAAAGGACGTGCTGCGCGCCCGCGAGGCGGTCAGCACCCCCGTCGACCGCCTGCACGCCCTCGCCCCCACCGAGGAGGACCGGTGAGCGCCCCGACCACGGCGGGCGAGACCGCCACCGCGCACCCCGCCGACGAGTCGGCGACGCTGCGCGCCTGGTTCGGTGACCGGGCCGCGCCGCTCGACCAGGGCACCGGCGACACCCGGGCCGGCCTGCGCTGGCTGGGCGAGCACGGCCTGCTGGCCCGGGCCGCGCCGGCCGGCGGCGACGCCCCGCTGACCGACAGCGTCCGGCTGGTCGAGGAGGTCTCCGCCTGCTGCCTCAGCTCCGGCTTCTCGCTGTGGGCCCAACTCATGGCCACCGCCTACCTCGACATCGGCCGGCCCGGCGCCTTCACCCGCGCCTGGGCGCCCAGGCTGCGCGCCGGCACCGCCGTCGGCTGCACCGCGCTCGCCCCCGCGCTGCGCGACGTGGCCGGCCTCGAACCGGTGCCCGTGGAGGCCAGCCCCGAACCCGGCGGGCTGCGGCTGGACGGCCCGGTGCGCTGGGCCTCCAACCTCTTCCCCGGCGCCGTCGTCGTCCTCCCGGTGCGTCGGGCGGACGGCCGGCGGGCCGTCGTCGGCCTGACCACCGACACCCCGGGGGTGACCGTGCACCAGTCGCCCGCGCTGCTGGCGCTCGGCGCCACCGCCTCCACCTCGCTCACCCTGGAGGGGGTGCGGATACCGGACGACGCGGTGCTCGCCAGCGACCTGCCGGCGTTCGTCGCCCGGGTGCGGCCCACCTTCCTGCTGCTGCAGAGCGCCTTCTGCGTCGGGCTCGCCGGCGCCGCCCTGCGGGCCGCCGAAGGCCGGCTCACCGGCGTGAACGCCACCCTCGCACCCGACGCCGAGGAGGCCGACGCGCTGCACCGCTCGGTGCGCGACCGGCTCCACCAACTGGCCGCCGCCCCCGCCCTGGCCGGCCGGCGCGAGCTGCTGCGGCTGCGGCTGGACGCCGCCCGGGCGGCCGGCCTCGCCACCCGGCTGGAGTCGGCGCTGCTCGGCGGCGCCGGCTACGCGCGGGGCAGCGCCACCAACCGGCGGCTGCGCGAAGCCGCGTTCCTCCCCATCCAGTCGCCGACGGAAGGACAGCTCCGGTGGGAACTCTCGCAGTCAGACTGACCGGTGCCACCCGGCGCCTCGGGCCGGCCGGACGTTCCCGCGCCGTCCTGGACAACCTCGAACTCACCGTGGAACGCGACGAGTTCCTCGTCGTGGTCGGCCCCAGCGGCAGCGGCAAGTCCACCCTGCTGCGGATTCTGGCCGGCCTGGAGCCGCTGGACGCCGGGACGTTGGCACGCCCCGACCGCCCGACCGCCGAAGGACCCCCACCACCCATCGGCGTGGTCTTCCAACAGCCGCTGCTCTACCCATGGTTGACGGTCCGCCAGAACATAGCCCTGGGGCAGCGGTACCGCGCCAACCGGGACCGGTTCGACGCCACCGCCGTCGACGAACTCCTGGACCGGCTCGGCCTCGACGGGCTCGGCGACGCCTGGCCCGACCAGCTCTCCGGCGGCCAGGCCCAACGGGTCGCCGTCGCCCGGGCCGTCGTGGTCCGGCCCGACATCCTGCTACTCGACGAGCCGTTCAGCGCGCTCGACCCGGCCACCCGGGCCACGCTCCAGGACTGGCTGCGGGAGATCGTCGCCGCGCTCGGCCTGACCGTCGTCCTGGTCACCCACGACGTGGACGAGGCCCTCTACCTCGGCCGGCGGATCGCGCTGCTCGACGGGTCGGGACGGGTGGCCGCCACCTGGGACCACCAGCCGCCGGCCGACCGGGCGGCCGTCCGCGACGACCCGCTGCGCGCCCGGGTGTTGGCCGGCTACCGCACCGACGGCACACCGGCGGAGGTGACCGCCGGATGATCCGCCTCCCCGGCGCCGAGCCGACCCGCCGCGGCCTGCTGCGCGGCGGCGCCGCCCTGGCCGGCGCCACCCTGCTGGGCGGGGCCGGCGTGGCCGCCGCCACCGACCTCGCCCGCCACGCCGGCACCCGCGGCCAGCGCCCCACCGGACCGCTGCGGGTCGGCTACCTGCCGATCACCGACGCCGCGCCCCTGCTGGTGGCACACGGGCGCGGCCTCTTCGACGACGCCGGCGTCCGCACCACCCGACCCGTGCTCTTCCGCGGCTGGGCCTCGCTGGCCGAGGCCTTCGCCACCCGACAGGTGGACGTCGCCCACCTGTTGATGCCGATGGCCGTCCAACTCCGCTACCGGCTGGGCGCCGACGTCCGCCTGCTGGCCTGGAACCACACCAACGGCAGCGCGTTGACCGTCGCCCCCACCGTCCGCGACCTGGCCGACCTGGCCGGCACCACCGTCGCCATCCCCTACTGGTGGTCCATCCACAACATCGTGCTCCAGCGGATGCTGCGCGACGCCGGCCTGCGGCCGGTCATCCGCCGGGACCCGTCCCGCACCGCCGGCACCGTCCAACTGGTGGTGATGAGCCCGGCCGACATGCTGCCGGCCCTGCACGTGGGCACCATCGGCGGCTACATCGTCGCCGACCCGTTCAACGCCGCCGCCGAGGCCCGGGGTGTCGGCCGCATCCAGCGGTTCGTCGGCGACATCTGGCGCGACCACGCCTGCTGCGTCGTCGTCACCCACCAGGCGCTGATCGACGACCGGCCCGACGAGGTGCAGGGCGTGGTCGAAGCGCTGGCCCGCGCCCAACTCCACACCAGGGAGCACCGAGAGCCCACCGCCGCCCTGTTGAGCGGCGGCGGCTACCTGCCGCAACCCCAGCCGGCCATCACCAGGGCGCTGACCTACCCGGCCGCCGACTACACCGGCACCGGCGCGCTGCGCCACCCCGACTGGCACGGCGAACGCATCGACTTCCGCCCCTTCCCGTTCCCCGGCTTCACCGAACGGCTGGTCGAGGCGATGCGGGAGACCCGGGTGGACGGGGACACCGGTTTCCTCGACGCCCTCGACCCGCCGGCCGTCCACGCGGACCTGGTGGACGACCGGTTCGTCCGCCGCGCCCTCGACGCGCTGGGCGGACCCCAGACCTTCGGGCTGCCCGCCGGGCTGACCCGTACCGAAGAGGTGACCTCCGCGTGAGCCAGACCGTAACCGCCCCAAGCCCCACCGGGACGGCCCACCCAACTCGGCTTCCGCGCCCGGGACGTTGGCTGCCGCCGGTGCTGGGGATCGCCGTCGCCGTCGCGCTGTGGTGGCTCCTCACCTCGGTGCTCGCCGGCGACGACCCGCTGCTGTCCTCCTTCGCGCCGCAGCACGCGGTGCCGGCCATCGGCGACCTGGCCACCCGCGGCGTCCTCTGGGAGGACATCGGCGCCAGCCTCTGGCGGCTGCTGGTCGGCCTGCTGCTGGCCGTGGCGGTGGGCTGGCCGCTCGGCCTGCTGGTGGGCCTCTCCACCACCGCCGAACGGGCCACCCGGCCGGTCTTCCAGTTCCTGCGGATGATCTCGCCGCTGTCCTGGGCGCCGGTCGCGGTCGCCGTGTTCGGCGTCGGCGGCCCGCCGGTGATCTTCCTGGTCGCCGCCGCCACCGTCTGGCCGGTGCTGCTCAACACCGTCGCCGGGGTCCGCGCCATCGACCCCGGCCACCTGCTGGTGGCCCGCTCGCTGGGCGCGACCCGCGCCGAGGTGGTGCTCACCGTGGTGGTACCCGCCATCCGGGCCCACGTGCTGACCGGCCTGCGGCTGGCCCTGGGCATCGCCTGGGTGGTCCTGGTACCGGCCGAGATGCTCGGCGTCGCCTCCGGGCTCGGCTACCAGATCCTCAACGCCCGCGACCAGTTGGCCTACGACCAGCTGATGGCGGTGATCCTGGTCATCGGCCTGCTCGGCTACCTGCTCGACGCCCTCGCCCAACGCCTCCTCACCCCCCGCCGCTGAGCCCCGTCCCGGGCCGGGCCGGCGCCTGCCGCACTCGCCACCCCGCCGTGGGCGGCTGCGGTAGTCGCCGCCTCGCCGTGAGGGGAGCCCCGCCGTGGGCGGCTGCGGCGGTCGTCGTCTCGCCGTGGGCGCCGGTGGTCACGCTGTCCGCCGCACTCGCCACCCCGCCGGCACCGCCATCCCGCCGTGGGCGTCTGCCGCACTCGCCACCCCGCCGGCACCGTCTTCTCGCCGCAGGCGGCTGCGGCGGTCGTCGTCTCGCCGTGGGCGCCGGTGGTCACGCTGTCCGCCGCACTCGCCACCCCGCCGGCACCGCCACCCCGCCGTGGGCGTCTGCCGCACCCACCCGGATCGGTATTGTGCACGCCGCGCGCTGAATTGTTTCGCCAGTCCCGCGTACGCTCCTCGCCAAGCGCCCTGGTCAGGGATGGACCGATCCCACGCCCTGGACGGCAAGCGCTTACTCAACCGAGGCGACCCACCCGGGAGCCGCTCCGCCTCACCCTGCTTCACCACCGGCGCCGCCCGGACGGGGACGATTCCGACGTCGTCCCGCCCGGTCGGTGAGTACCCGCTGGTTCGACGAGGTCGTCGTCAACCGGGGTCGGGGAACGCGACGTTGGACGCGTCGCTCCCGCCTCGCCGACGGCCGCCCGGACCGGCGCGGCCCCCACCCCGGTCCGTTGAGGAGATGAGCTCATGTCCCCGACACGCGTTGTGTCCGTCAGACCCGGCCGACCCGGCACGCTCGGGTTCCAGGCCGTCGGCTGACCGACGCCGCCGCCACCCATCGCGGCCCCGGCGGTCGCCCGGGCCGGTGGCCGGCGTCCCCGAAACGGTCCCCCCGACGGTGGCCGCGCGACCCGTGACCGGGCGCGCGTCCCACCGTCACACCACCCCCCGCACCGCGACCGACCGGCGCTCGCGCCGGCCCGTCGCACCGGCATGGAACGAGGCGGCGACGCCGCCGCGTTCCGGCGACGAAAGGCGAACCAAGGATGAAGCGATCAGTCGCGCTGCGACTCTCAGCGGTGACCGGCCTGATGGCCGTGGTGGCCGCCACCGGCGTGGTCATGTCGGTATCGGAGGCCTCGGCCGCCACCAACAGCCCCACCGGCTTCGCGACCCAGAACGGCGGCACCACCGGCGGCGCCGGCGGCGAGACCGTCCGCGCCACCACGGGCACCGAGATCCACGAGGCGCTCTGTACCCGGGCCGCCGAGGACACCCCGATCACCATCGAGGTCGAGGGCACCATCAACCACGGCAACACCAGCAAGGTGTCGGGCGACAGCTGTAACACCGCCGACGACGTGATCGAGCTGAAGCAGATCAGCAACATCACCATCGTGGGCGTCGGCGAGGGCGCCGTCTTCGACCAGCTGGGCATCCACATCCGCGAGGCCAGCAACATCATCATCCAGAACGTCACCGTCCGGAACGTGAAGAAGTCCGGTTCGCCCACGTCCAACGGCGGCGACGCGATCGGCATGGAGAGCGACGTCCGCAACGTCTGGGTCGACCACGTCACCCTGGAGGCGTCCGGCGGCGAGTCGGAGGGCTTCGACGGGCTCTTCGACATGAAGAACAACACCCAGTACGTGACGCTGTCCTACAGCATCCTGCGCAACTCGGGCCGGGGCGGCCTGGTCGGCTCCAGCGAGTCCGACACCTCCAACGGCTACGTCACCTTCCACCACAACCTGTACGAGAACATCGACTCCCGCGCGCCCCTGCTGCGCGGCGGTATCGGCCACATGTACAACAACCACTACGTCAGCCTCAACGAGTCCGGGATCAACTCCCGGGCCGGGGCCAGCGCGCGGGTGGACAACAACTACTTCCAGGACTCCAAGGACGTCCTGGGCACCTTCTACACCGACCAGGCCGGCTACTGGCAGGTCAACGACAACATCTTCGACAACGTGACCTGGTCCAGCCCCGGTGACGACACCAACCCGGCCGGCCCCGACCCGGAGTCCAACACCACGGTCGACATCCCCTACTCCTTCACCCTCGACGACGCCAGCTGCGTCCCGAGCGTGGTGAGCCAGACGGCGGGTGCCAACAACGGCATCCAGGAGTCCCCCGGCTGCTGACCCCCGACCCCGGGTCCGACGGCCACCCCAGGGCCCCGGACCCGGCCCGGCCGACGCCCCCTCCGCCCCGGCGGGCGGGGCGCCGGCCGCCGCCGGTCAACCCCCGAGGGCGCCGGCCGGGCCGCCCCGTTCAGCGGCGGGGCACCGGCCGGTCCGGCGTGTCCAGCCACACCCGGACCGTGCCCTCGGCCGACCGGGTCAGCCCGAACCGGGACAGCGCCGGGGCCCCCGCCTCCCGCCACCAGCGCCAGCCGGCGACGACCTCGTCCCACAGCCGGCGCTCGCCCGCCTGCCGCGCCGTCGTCGTGCCGTCCGAGGCCACCTCGACCACCGCCGTGCCGGCGTCGTCCTCCGCGTACAGCCACAGCCGGGCGTGCACGCCCGGCTCGTCGTCCGCGCCGTCCCAGACGTGCCACACGCCGGGCGTCAGCAGGCCGGTGACGGCCTGCGCCTGGTAGTCGTCACCGGCCACCGCCCAGGGGGACAGGCCCGCGGCCTCGGCGGGCGCCGCCAGCGGATCGGGGCCGGCCGCGACCGTGCCCGAGGCGGCGTCGGCGCGGGCGCGCAGCGGCAGGTACGAGCCGCCCGCCAGCCAACGGCCGCGCAGCGTCCCGTCCGGGGTCGGCTCGGCGACCAGGGTGCCGTAGGCGCACCACGCCGAGGCCCACGGGGTCACGAGCCGCCCACCGGGCGCCAGTTGGTCCACCCACGCCGCCGGCACCGCCCGCACCGAGCAGGTCGCGATGATCCGGTCGTAGGGGGCGCCGGCCGGCCAGCCGTCCGCCCCGTCGCCCTGGCGGACCAGCGGGTGCCGGCCCACCGCCGCCAACGCCGCCCTGGCCGGCGCCACCAGGTCACCGTCCAACTCGACGCTGACCACCCCGGCGTCCCCGGCCCGGGCGGCCAACAGCCCCGCGTGCCACCCCGTGCCGGTGCCGATCTCCAACACCCGGGCGCCGGGCCGGACATCGGCCGCCGCCAGCATGGCGAGCACCGTGCCCGGTGCGGACGCCGAGGACAGCGGCCGCACCGTGCCGTCCGGCTCCTCCGTCACCCGCACCACCACCGGCCCGTCGGCCCAGGCCGCCGCCCGCCAGCGATCCGGCTCCGCCGCCCGGTCGCACGGCCGGTAGCCGCCGTGCCCGTCCCGCAGCCAGACCCGGGACGGCAGGAAGCGGTCCCTGGGCACGGCCTCCAGCGCGGCCAGCCACTCCGGCGGCACCGCCCGCCCCAGGTGGGCGGCGACCGCCGCGGCCAGCCCCGCGGGCCCGCAACCGCCGGTGGCGGTCGTCATCCCTCGCCCTCGGGCGGGTCCGCCGGCTCGTCCCGCTGGGGCGCGCGCGGCTCCTCCGGGAGCGGCGGCGGGATGGGCCGCCCCGGCTGGTGCCCGTCGTCGCCGATCGGCGACCGATGCTTTCGTTCCGGTACCCGCATGCTCGTCCTTTCCCCGTACTGATGCACGCTCAAGATGCACCGTAAGGGAGCGCGCGGGGCGCCCGGCAGGGCGCGCGGGGCCGCGTCGGGTGTCCCGCCGAGGCCCGCGCGCCCGGATCGCTCAGCGGCGGGAAGGGCCGCGGTCCAGTGGGGTGACCACGCCGAGGAAGAACCGGTCCACCGCGTCGTCGACGCTACGAATGAACCCGGACTCCGAGTTGCCCCGGCCGTTGCCCAACCCCTTGAGGAGCGAGAGGCGGAATCCCGTGATCTGGACCCCGGTACGGGGAAGGAGATCCGCTGGCTCCGGCCGAAGGCGCTCCAGCGTGCCACGCGGTCCCGGCTCCGTCCCGTCCACCAGGGTCTCCACATGGAGGTCGGCCGGCGCCTCCGCCAGCTGGCGAAGCAGCCGCTTGGCCCAGGTCAAGGGGTAGCCGCTCGCCGGCACCGGCACGTCGATCGAGGTGCGGGCCTTTCCGGTCCGCAGGTCGGCCGTGATCGTCAGCGTGCCTGACCGGCCCTCGACGCGTAGCTCGGCGCCCAACCGGCCGTCGAGACAGAACTGGTCGGCCAGCGCGGTCCGTAGTGCGCCCGGCTCGGAGCCACGCTTGGCGCGCTGCACCGGCAGGACCTTCCGGCCGAGTTCACCGCCGAGCCGCAGGCAGACCTGCCGGATCAGGCGCTCCCAGCTCTCGACCACCCGGATGGCGCGCGGATCGCCCGGGCTGAGCGTCTCGTCGTCGATCGCCCGGCGCACCGGCACCCAGGCGGGACCCATGTTCTGGAAGCCGTGGCAGCCGGAGTTGTCGTGCTGGAGGTAGTGCAGCAGTTCCTGGAGGAGCCACACGTGGGCGGCGTTGTTCACGCCCTCGTGCCTGATCAACAGCTGTGCGTGGTGTGCTACTTCGGCCCAGGAAAGGTGCCACAGGGAGACCCGGTGCCGGCGGCGGCGGTCGATCTTCACCTCGACCAGGGGACTGCCTTCGAGGGCCACGTCGTTGGAGAGGGTGATCACCGCCTCGTAGCCGCGCCGGGCCGCGATGTCCATGTAGTCCTGGACCTGTTCCGAGCGGAGGGCGTTGCCGTTGGTCTTGGTCTCCAACAGGGCGGTCCACAGCTTGCCGGCGCGTTCGACCCGGATGACGCCGTCGGGGCGCCGCGGAGTCTCACCGTGGGGGAGCGACACTTCCGCGAAGGTTTCCATGCGCCCGGCCGGGGCGCCGAAGGCCGCGGTGAGGCGGCGCCCGAACTCCGGCACCTGTGCCATCACCGACAGCAGCACCGAGGTGGCCCGCGCCTCCCGCTCCCGGTCGGTCTTGAGTGACGCGGCGGGGAAGAGCCGGGCCGGCTTCCAGGCGGGGTTCTCCGCCAGGGACTTCTTCGGTGCCCTGGGCAGGGTGACCTTCTTCCGGGTGGTCCGCGGGCGGCGTCGCGGTGGCTCTCCGGCGGGGGCCTCGCCGCCGGGAGCCTCCCCTGCGGCGGCCTCCCCGGTGGTGGCCGTCCGAGCCGGGTCGGCGCCGGCGTCGCGGGGAGCCGGTACGGTGGCCGCTGACGGCTCGGCGGCCAGCGCGGGCTGCTCGGGCTCCGCCGCCTGTACCGGCTCAGGAGCTTCCGCCGACCCCGCCGTCTCACGCGTGCCGTCGACCTCGTCGGTCTCCTCGGGCTCGTCGGTTTCGTCATCCTCGATGTCGATCCCGAAGTCCGTGGCCAGACCCGCGAGTCCGCTCGCGTAGCCCTGGCCCACCGCCCGGAAGCGCCACTCGGCGGAGCGTCGGTAGAACTCGCCGAAGACGAAGGCGGTCTCGCGAGTGGCGTCCGTGATACCGAAGCCGAGCAGCGTCTCGCCGTCCTGGTCCGCCACCGTCAGCCGCAGGTTGTCCAGGTCCCCGAAGGAGCCGCCGCCGTACCGGCTGGCTGCGACCACCACCCGCGCCACCTCCTGGGGCAGGGCGCTCAGGTCCAGACTGATGCGGTCCTCACTGCCGTCGGCGCTCGGCGACTTGCCGAGCAACTGCACGCTGCCGTCCGGTGCCGCGACATGGTTGTAGAAGAAGAAGTCGTCGTCGCCCCTCACCTTGCCGTCGGAGTCGAGGAGGAGCACCGAGACGTCCGCGTCGCCGTCGTCCGTATCGCTCCGCCAGGACAGGCCGACCACGATCGTGCCGGCATGCTCGCTCAACGACGCGAGACCGACGTTCCCGCCCTTCACCATCTCCCGCATATATCCCCAGCCCCTTCACGTGTCGCGCAGCGTGTTCGAGGCGAACCATAACGTCAGCTGGTCGGTAACGTCGCGGAGTTGATCACTTCGGCACCGAATGACGGCACGTCAGCGACGGCGGAGGCCGCGAGACGGGGGGTGGTCGGGGGTCAGGTGCAGGTCGTGGCGCATCGCGGTGCGGAGGGTCGGGAGGGTGGTCTCCCAGAGGGTGGTGATCCGGGTCTGCGCGGTGGCCGGGGTCTCCCCGGGGGCGGCGGTGGCGTGGGTGAGGCGCAACAGGAGGCCGTAGGTGGCGTTGAGGTCGTGGTTGACCTCCTGGGCCGCGGCCAGGACGGCGGGCGGGGCGGTCACCTGGATCTCCGCGTAGCAGTCGGCGTGGGTGGCGCGCGCCCGGTGCAGCTCCTTGGTGGTGGCGGCGACGGCCGAGTGGTCACCGTCGGCCCGCAGGGCGTGTAACTGGTCGGTGAGGGCGGCGACATAGCGGCGGGCGGCGGTGTTGAGGGCGGTGTAGCTGGCACGGTAGGACTCGATGGAGCTGCGCCGTTCGAGGCGGGCCAGCTCCGTGGCCATGGCGCGGTGCGCCTGTCGTTGGGCCAGCAGTGCCGAGACCAGTGTCCCCAGCACGGCGACCACCGTGATCAGCAGCGAGTCGGTCGTGGTCCCGTTCACGGTCCGGGCACCTTCCGTCGTCGGTGGCGGCTGCGAGTCCAGTGAACCGTCGGGTTCCGGGCATGGACGGCCACCAACCGGGCATTGCTTGGGCGTTTTCCGTCCGATCCCGTCGTCCCACGGGTGCGGTCCGGCCGAAGTGGCCAGGATGAACGGGGAGCGGGCGCCGCGCGGCTCCCGGGGGAGGGGACACGGATGGACGCGGAGGTGGCGCGGGCCCTGGCCCGCGCCGAGCGGATGCTGCCGTCGCTGGACCCCGCGAGGCCCGCGACGGCCGCGCCGCCGGGACCGACCCACGGCCCGCCACTGGACAAGGTCATCGAGGAACTGGCCGCTTTGGAAAGGGAGTTGGGAGACGGCGCGGCCGAGGTCGCGGTGCTGCGGGCCCGGCTGGGGGCCCTGTACGGCAGGCGGTACCTGCGGGGGGAGGGGCCGTGGAGCGACCGGGAGGAGGGGATCCGGCTGCTGCGCGCCGCGCGGGCGGCGAACGGCCCCGGCGCCGTCGAGGGTCCCGAGCGACTGCGGGCGACGCTGCTGCTGGCAACCCTGCTGCTGCCGATCCCGCAGCCGGAGCGGGACGGCGGTCCGCCGTCGTTTGAGCGGATGCTGGCCTGGTCGATGGCCGAGGTGGGCCAGGAGGAGCGGCGCCAGGCCGAGTTGGCCGAGCTGGAGCCGCTGGTGGTGGAGTTGGAGGCGGCCGGGCTGCCGGAGCCGATGCATCAGGAGTTCGCCCTGTTGCGGAGCATGCTGTCCAGGGCCCGGGTCTTCCACAGCGCCGGCGATCCGTCGCCGATGGTGGGCTTTCTCCAGCAGTTGATGCGGGAGCATCCCGAGAAGAGTCGCGAGCGCGACCTGGTGGAGGCGTCTCTCGGCCTCCTCGACCTGGCCGGTCCGCTGGTTCCCCCGACGGAGTCGGCCGCACCACCGGCCGCGTCGGCCGAGGCGCCGAACGGGCCGCCCCAGGGCGAGGCGTCGGACGAGTGGACCACGGCCGTGATGGCGATGTTGGGCGAGCTGCGGGTGCCCGGCGTGGTGGGGGCGGAGCGGCTGGGGGAGCTGGTCGGGGAGCTGGTGGCCTCCTCGGGGGGCGTGGACGGGGACGGGGCCGGCGAGGCGATGCCGGACGCGGCGCTGGGTGCCGCGGGACAGGCCGTGCTCGGTACGCGTACCGGCAGTCCCGAGCTGCTTGAGGGCGCTTATCACCGGATGGGGGAGGCCGGCCAACAGGTGCCGGCGGATGGCCGGGCGGCCTGGATGCTGCGGATGGTCCTGGGGTCCCTGTTGCCCATGGTGGCGGTCAACCACGGGAATCTGCGGGACGAGGCGGAGGCGCTGCGGCTGCTCGGCTCGCTCGGACCCGAGCCGGTGCGGGACGTGCCGGCGTCGCCGGGTTCGACATCGGGTGACCAACTGGCCGTACTGGCCCGGGTGGGGGCCATCGCGCTGCGGTTGGGCAGGCTCACCTGCGAGGCCGAGGATGTGGCGGGGGTGACGGCGGCCCTGGCCGAACTGGAGGAGTTGGCCGGCCGGGTGGAGGAAGGGCAGGAGACCCACTGGGTGGTCGTGTACCACCTTGCCTTCGCCTACCTGGCGCGGGCCAGGGCCCTGGGCAGCGTCGCGGACCTGCGCGCGGGCTTGGACCGGCTGCGGGAGCTGCGGGAGCGTCCCACCGTGCCCTCGTTCATGCGCCAGCTGGTGGACACGGTGTGGCCCATGGCGCTGGCGGCCAGCGCCACCCTGGAGCGGGACCCGGAGCAGCTCCTCGACGTCGTGGCGTCCGCGCGGGCGGCGCTGACGTCCGGCGAACCTGTGGCGGTCAACGAGCGGGCGAAGGCCCGGTGGGGCATCGCGCAGGCACTGCGGACCTACCACGAGCTGACCGGCGACCGACCGCGGCTGACCGAGGCGGTCGAGGAACTGCGGGCGGCCAGGGGCGAGTTGGTCGCGGGAACGGACCGCGGAGGCGCGCGGGTGGTGCTGTGGGCGTTGGCCGAGGCGCATGCCGAGCGGCGGGAGCCGGGGGATCTGGCGGCGGCCGTCGAGGCGGGGCTGGCGGCGCTGGACGCGCTCGCCGACGATGTGTTGATGCAACTCGGCGCCGAGCACGGCCTGGAGACAGCGCGGGCCGGCGCGGAGCAGGCGTTGCGGGTGGCGGAGTGGGCCGTCGCCGAGGGAGACGTGGCGAACGCGGTGCGGGCCCTGGAGACCGGCCGGGCGTTGGTGTTGCGGGCGGCGGCGGCCTCGGCGAGCGTACCGGAGCAGCTGGCGGCGTTGGGGCTGGGGGAGTTGGCCGACGAGTGGCGGCGCGCGGTGCCCGGGGAAGCCGCCTCGGCGCCGGGCGGGTTCGAGGACGGCCCGGCCATCCCGAGCCGGCTGCGCCGGCGCGCGCTGGACGCGTTGCGGCCGGCCCGGGCCGGCCGCCGGGCGTTGCTCGCGGTGCCGGAGCTGGCCGAACTCGCCTCGGCGGTCGAGGCCTCCGGGGCCGACGCGTTGGTCTACCTGCTGCCGGGGCAGGGCGCGGCGGACGGCGCGGCGCTGGTGATCGGCCGGGGCGACGGCCCGGCGGGGGCGACGGTGCTGCCGCTGCCCGGCCTGTCGGCCGCCGGTCGGGCGCCGTTGGAGCGCTATCTCGGCGCCGCCGCCCGCCGTTCGGCCGCTGCCGGGGCCGATGGGGCCGGCGGGCGTGACGCGGCGTGGGAGGCGGCGCTCGACGAGCTGTGTGACTGGGCCGGACCGGCGGTCATGGGCCCGCTGCTGGCGCGGCTGGCGGCGGACGGGGGCACCGGCTCGCCGCCCCGGATCGTGCTGGTCCCTTGCGGGAACCTGGGCGTGGTGCCCTGGCACGCGGCTCGGGTGGCGGCGGGCTACGTCTGCCAGGTGGCCGTCGTCAGCTACGCGGCCTCCGGGGCGCAGTTCGTCACGGCCGCCGGGCGGGCGCGGCTGGCCCCCCGGGCCCGGCCGGTGCTGGTCGCCGATCCTCGCCTCGATCTGCTGTGGGCGGCCGACGAGGTGACGACATTGAGCACGAACTACTACCAACGGGCGGCGCTGTACGGGGAGTTCCTGGAGGAGCCGGCCGCCGGGGTGCGGGGTGCCGGCACGCCGGCCGAGCTGCTGGCCGAGCTGGCCGGCCGGCCGGGCGCGGAGCCCGTGTCGCTGCTGCACATCGCCTCGCACGGCGAGGCCGGCACCCGGCCCACGGTCTCGGCGCTCGCCTTGGCGGAGCCCCCGGAGCCCCCGGAGCCCCCGGACGCCTCGGAGCTTTCGGACCCCGAGGCGTCGGCGGGGCCGGACGGCGCGGCCGGGGCGCTGACCGTGGCCCGTCTGCTGGACGGGCCCGCCGACCCCGCCGCCGACGGGCCGGGGCCGCTGGTGGTGCTCAGCGCCTGCGAGACGGACCTCAGCCGCCGGGACCATGACGAGGCGCTCACCCTGACCACCGCGTTCGTGGCCCGCGGGGCGACCGACGCGGTCGGCTCCCGCTGGACCGCCGGGGACGGCGCGTCCGCGCTGCTGATGGCCGTCTTCCACCACCACCTGGCGGTCGAGGGGCTGGCCCCGGCGGACGCGTTGCGCGCCGCGCAGCTGTGGATGCTCGATCCCGCCCGCCGGCCGCCGCCGGGGCTGGTGGGGGAGCTGGCCCGGGAGGCGGCACAGCCGTCCCTAGACCGGCTGTCGGCGTGGGCGGCGTTCATCCACCAGGGCAGCCCGCGCCCCGCCACGCGGACAGCGGGGACCACCATCGACGGCACGAGGAAAGGGGAGTGAACGGGTGCACGGTGACGACCTGATCGAACTGATACGCCTTCACCACGAGCACATCAGAGACGAGTTGGAGCCCGATAAGTACAACGCGTTCCTGGCCGCGGTGGCCGCGCTGCGGCAGGCCGGCGGCGACCGGAAGGCGCGCCGCACCGCCCTGCTGCGGATCCAACGGGCACTGCTCAGCCTGCCGTTGGACAGCCCGGTGCGTCAGGCGATCAGTGAGGGAGTGCGCCTGGCGCCGGCGGTCCAGGACGTCGACCCGGCGCGGGTGGCGGAGCTGCTGCGGCTGCTGGAGCCGGATCAACCGCGCGACGAGGACGGCCTGTTCCTGGATGGCGACGCGGCCGAGTCGGCCGCCACCCGGGAGATTCTGCGGGCGGCGCGCCGTCGGCTGCTGGCCGTGCCGGCTCGCCCGGCCGACCAGCTGGTCTCCGGCGCGGCCGAGGGCCTGATCGGGCTGCCCGACCCCGAACGGGGCGCCCGTTACCCGGAGTTCCAGTTCGCCCCGGACGGCGGCCCGTGGGCCGTGGTCACCCGGATCAACGCCCTGCTGCTGGCCGACCAGGACCCGTGGGGCGCGGCCGACTGGTGGCTGGGCGGGAACGGTTGGCTGGCCGGCGTGCCCGCCGAGCTGATCGGCGAGGTCCCGGACACGCTGCTGGTCGAGGCGGCCCGCGCGCTGGTGGAGGGGGACTGATGCCGGAGTACGCGCCGCCGCAGGGGCTCACCCCGCGACTGACCACGCTCACCGCCGGGACGGCGCTGTGGCGCTGCCACCGCACCCGGTACGAGGCCACCGGCTTCAACCCGGTCGCCGCGCACACCCACTTCGGGGGCAACCGCTTCGACGGCACCACCGACGACCCCTACCCCTACCTCTACGCGGCGGAGGGGCCGGCCACCGCGCTGGCCGAAGTGTTCCTGCGTTCCCGGGAGTTCGGGCCGCACGGCGAGCGGCTGATCCCCCGGGCGCAGGCCGACCGCTACACCGTGACGCGGCTGGTCACCACGGCGCCGCTGGAGCTGATCCAGCTGGTCAGCGAGGAGGACCTGGCCGCCATCCAGCAGGACGTGTGGCTGCTGGAGGCGGAGGGTGCCGGATCGCCGCAGACCCGGTACTGGGCGCAGGCCCTGCGTCGGGACGTGCGTGCCGCGCAGGGGATGGTGTGGCAGTCCCGCCGCCGCAGGTCGGGGCTGGCGTACGTGCTCTTCGGTGACCGTTGTGCGGAGAGCGCGCTCAAGGCGGATCCGATGGAGCGCCACGACCTGTCCACGCCGGCCGGCCGCCGCTGGGCCAACCAGTGGCTGGCCCCGCTGCGGGCCGCCATCCACCCGTAGCGGGCGGCCGGGCCCACGCCCCGGCCGTCGGGGTGGCCACGAACCCCCGACGGCCGGTGTCGTCCCGACCGGGGCCCGAGCCGGCTGCCGAGACGGGGACGCAGGGCGGGTGCGGGGGCGGCGGGCCGGTCGGCCGGCGTGGCAGGGGGACTTCAGGCTGACGTCGCTCCGAGGGGAGCCGGTCCTGGGCTCGCCGCGCCGGCGCGGCTGCGGCTGCGCACGGTCGGCGTCGGGTGGCGCGGTGTCGGGGCGCCCGCTGGGACGTCCGCTGGGACGTCCGGGGGCGTCGTGGCCGCCGTGGCGCGGGCGGGCCGGTGGTGTGGCCGCGGCCCTGGCGGTTCGCGCCGTGCGGGCACGCACCGGGCGCGGATGGCAGGGGGTGCCCTCCGGTTCCCCGGCGCGGCGAGACGGGGACCCGGAGGTGCGTCACCTGGCGCCGGTCCCCGGGGAACGGTCTCCCGGGGGCGGTCTCTGGCCGGGTCACCCGCAGTCGTCGCCTCGGGACCGGGGGTGCCGCCGGGCCAGCGGGGCCGGCCGGTCGGCACGGGCCCGGCGGGGTGGTTCGGGGCGGTGGCCGCGGGCGCCCGGGTGGCGGGTGCCGGCGACCGGCCGGTCCTCGCCGAAGCCGGCGTCCAGCGGCAGGCCGGCCGCCGCGGCGGCGTCCACCAGTCGGGACAGGTGGGCGCCGGCCTCCTGGCAGCGGACGTGGTCGAGCGCGTGCGCCGCGTCCGTGTCCTCGTGTGGGCCCCTGATCCGGTGCATGGTCAGCAGCCGCACCACGCCGGCCGGGTCGACCACCAGGCGCAGCCAGTGCTCGTCGCCCCAGCCGGCTGGTGCCCACTCCAGGTGCTGGATGCCCAGCGCGACCTGAGTGACCGTCAGCTCGCCGGTCTCGCGGGCCCGCGCGGCCAGGGTGCGGCGGATGAGCTGGGTGACATAGAGCCGTCCCAGCGCGGCCTCCCGCTCGGCGACGCGGCCGGCGACCTCGGCGCGCTGCCGTGGGGTCACCGGGCCGCCGTGCGTCAACACGGTCTCCAACAGCGCGAGTTCGGCTGCGGGGGTGGACGGCGCGGAGTCGTCGGGTGGCATGGGCCATGGCGTCCGCAGCACCCGGAGTTGTTGGGCCGCCCACTCGGCGGTCTCCCGCCGGTCGGCGGCGCGCCAGTTCGCGGCGAACGCCAGGTCCCTGGCCTCGGCCAGGCGGTGGGTCGCCGCGACCGGCCGGCTGGAAGCCAGCTCGACGGCATGCCCGATCACCGTCTCGATGCGGGTGAACTCGACCGCCCGCACGTTCAGTTCGAGGCCGGCGAGCAGTTCGGCACCCAGCTCGGTGACGCTCTCGGCCGTCACCGCGGTGCCGTCCGGCAGCGCCGACGGGCACGGCGGCAGCGCGGCGGCGGCCGCGGCCTCGTCGTCGGCGGCGGCGTAGCCGGCCAACGCGCGGGCGCGCCGGTCCCGCAGCGCGGCCGCGCCCGTGGGGTCGGGCGCGGCCGGGGCGGCGGACAGCGTCCGGCGGGCGAACTCGGCCTCGGCGGCCCGCACCGCCCGGTCGGTCGCCGCCAGCCACGCGTGCACCTGGGGCAGCCGCAGGCCGGTGGGGTCCAGGGCCGCCGGGAGCGGGGGTCCACCGGGACCCGCCGGCGCCGGCCCGTCGCCACCCGGCGCGGGGGAGTCGGGCTCGTCGCCCGGCGAGGCGGCGGCGGACCTGGCCCTGAGGGTGTCGATCCGGGCGTTGGCCCGCGCCACGGCGAAGAGGGCGTCCCGCCACAACTCCTCGGCACGGCCGGCCTGTTCCGAGTCCTGGGCCTCGGTGGCCCGCGCGGCGGCGTCGGCGAGTGACTGGGGGCCCGCCATGGCGGCCCGGGCCGCCAGCAGCGCGCCGCTGAGCGCGCCCAGCCCCAGCAGCGTGGCCCCGGCCAGCTCGACGAGGTGGTCGGCGATGACCTGGCCGACCTCACCGGTGGTCGGCAGCTCGTCGGGCGGTGCGTCGCGGGGCGGCGGCGGATAGTCCACGTCGGGCACCACGTAGCTGATGTCGGGCAGGGCGAGGCCGAAGCTCATCGGGTCCTCCCGGGCGCGGCGGCGGACGGGACGCGGCGGCGGGTTGGCGGGCCGATGGCCGGGACCGTGCGGTGGTCGGCGAACGGCGGCCGCGGCGGATCGCGCCGCTCGGCGGCCCCGGCCGGCCCGGCTCCCGCGCCCCGGGCGTCGCCGGCATCCGGTGACGGCTCGTGTTCCGTTTCTGTGGGATCGGTCATGCGGCCCCTCCCTCAAACCCCTGTCGCACGGCAGGGGAAGGGCAGCGTAACGAGAACGCGGGGGCGCCCCCGGGGGCATTCCCGGGCGTTATCCGGCGGAGTTCCGGGGGGCCCGGATGAAAGTGGAGTGGGCGCGGAAGAGTGACCGGCATGAGAGCCGACCGAGACGACGGAACGGGCCTGCGGGTGCGGGTCAGCGGCAGCCACTTCCCGGTGACGGTGCTGGGTCCTGGTCGGCGGCTGGGGATCTGGCTCCAGGGCTGCCCGTTGGCGTGTGCCGGGTGCGTCTCCCGCCACACCTGGGACCCGACGGGTGGTCACGACACCACGGTGGGGGCGCTCCTGGAGCTCTGGCGGGCCGCGCTCGCCGCCGGGGCCGAGGGGCTGACGGTCAGCGGCGGTGAGCCGCTCGCCCAACCCGAGGCGCTGACGGCTCTGTTGGCGGGTGCCGCGCGGGAGCGCGGCGCGGTCCCGGCCGACCTGCTGCTCTACACCGGCTACAGCACCGTGGAGGTGGTGGCGGACCAGGCCAGGCTGGGGGCCGTGCGGCACGCCGACGCGCTGGTCAGCGGCCGCTATGTGGCGGTCAGGCCCACCGACCTGGTCTGGCGCGGCTCGGCGAACCAACGGCTGGTGCCGCGAACGGCGTTGGGCACCGCCAGGTATGGCCCGCACCTGACCCGTCGGGCCACTGACCCCACCCTCCAGGCCGTCGGGCTGGGGTCGGCGGTCGCCCTCCTCGGGGTGCCGCGCCCCGGCGAACTGGCCGAGCTGGAGGCCGGTTTGAGCGCCGCCGGCACGGTACTGACCGAGGCGAGCTGGCGCGCCGGGGAAGCGGTGGCCGGGCGCCGGCCTACTCCTCGGGACCGAGGTCGGTGATCCCCTCGGCGGTGGCCCGGTCCCGCACCACCAGGTGCACCGTCCAACTCGGGTCGCGGGTCAGCTCCTCGTGGACCGCCCAGCCGATCCAGCTGGCACTGGTCTCCACCGAGACCCCGCCCCGGCCCGACCCCATCAGCGGGAAGCAGATCGACGTCAACGGCGGGTCGAACCGGCCGCGTTCGGCCCGGGCGAGGGCGAACGCCTCCCGGACCGCGCGGGCGATGTCGTCCGGCGCCACCTGGTAGCCCTCCCGGTCGAGCAGCGGGACGGCCACCGCCGCGTGGTAGATCCGGCGCACGCCCTGCTGGGCCATCGCCCCGGACGAGGTGGGGGCCACGGTGCCCGGTCGTACCGGCAGCCCCGGGCGGCCGTTCTGCCGGAGCCACGCGCTCAGTTCGCGGGCGAGCACGTCGTCCACGATCTCGCCCGAGGCGTTCCGGACGGCGCAGGTGCGGCGCAGGGTGCCCGAGAAGGTGGGCCAGAACGTCTTGGACATCTCCAGGTAGACGTTCTCCGACGAGACGATGACGTCCACGTCGCGCAGCAGGTCCACCGGCGAGACGTGCAGCACGAACTCGGCGGGCGCGTCCACCACCGTGGTGCGGTAGCTGAACGGTGGCGCGGTCGACTCCCGGCCCGACCGTGCCGCGGCCGGCCGGGACCCGCCGGGCGCCGGCGCCGCGTCGGCGAACCGCCGCCGGTACTCCCGGCACAGCGTGAGCACCGCCTCCGCCAACTGGTCGAAGACCTGCACCTCCTGCCGCTTGCGGAACGTCTCGGTGCTGACCCGGTACACCTCGGCGGCGGCCTTCCGCCGGTCGTAGGCGGTCGCCCCGCGGTAGCCGGGGACCAGACCGAACGTCCGCGCCGCCGCCCGCCCCAGGGTGTCGTGCTCGCCCAGGCGCCGGGTCGCCTGCCGGAGCAACGTCTCGACGCCGGCCGGCAGATCGTCCGGGCCGGTGGACAGCCCGCACACCTCGGTCGAGGCGCGCAGCGCCGGCAGCGACAGGCTGCGCAGGCCCGCGAGCCCGGGACGTCTCAACGCCCGGAGATCCGCGACCAGTTCGACGTGGGTGGGGGGAGGGGACACTGTTTCCTGACCCATGGGTACAACATAGAGCCTGCGCCCACTCCGGGAGGAGAGCGCCGGCGCGCGATCCGGTGCCGGCCTCCCGCGTGCGCCCGGGCGCGCGGCCCGGGATATCGCCGCCGCGGCCCCTTTTCCGGGCGCACACCGGTCGATTGCCAGGCTCGTTCCGTGCTCCGCTCGCCGGCCCGCGTAATGGTGCGGGAAAAACGCTAGCGTGGCCGGCGATTCCCCTCGATATCCGTTCACCGGAGATTTATGGCCGGCGTGACAGCGGAATGGGGACGGGGTTCGTCACGAGCGGCGCGGAGTCCGCGGACCGGGGGTGGGGCGCGCCGGGCGCACGGGGGGCGCCCGGCGCGCGCCGGGGTCGGCCCCGTTCGGCCGGCCGGCCCGGTACCCCCGACCCCGCCCGCCCGGCGACGAGGCAGCCCGCTTATTGAAAACGATTGCCGTTTGCGTATAGTGGTGCCGGCGGTGCGCGGCCCGTTCGCCCCCGGTGGGCGGACGCCCGACAGGACCCGTCACCGGCACCGAGACACGGAGACCGCGATGAGCCAGCACCGACCCGCCCTGGGGGCCGTCCAGGAGACCCTGTTGATCCCGCTCTACGGGCGCGCGGTCGAACACCGCGCGGCGGAGCCGGCGTTGCGCGACCCGCGCGCCGTGCAGCTGGTCGAGGCGATGGACTACGACTTCAGCCGCTTCGCCGAACTGCCCAGCCTCACCGGCTCGGTGCTGCGCACCGTCCTCTTCGACCACTGGACGCGGGACTTCCTGGCCCGCCACCCGAACGGCACCGTGGTGGAGATCGGCACCGGCCTGAACACCCGCTACGAGCGTACCGACAACGGCCGGGCCCGCTGGTTCGACCTGGACCTGCCCGATGTCATCGCGCTACGCCGGGAGTTCTTCGCCGACACCCCGCGCCGCACCATGCTGGCCGGCTCGGTGACCGAGGACGGCTGGCTCGCCGAGATCCGCCAACAGCCGCAGCGGCCCGTGCTGTTCAGCGCCGAGGCGGTGCTGCCCTTCCTCTCGGCCGAGCAGGTGCGCGGCGTGGTCGAGCGGATCGCCCGCGCATTCCCCGGCTGTTGGCTCGCGCTGGACAGCAACAGCCCGGAGCTGGTCGCCGCCCAGGACCAGCACGACGCGCTCAGCAAGGTCGCGGCCCGGCTGCGGTGGGCCTGCCCCGACATCGACGGCGTCGCCGACTGGGTGCCCGGCAGCCGGGTCATCGGCTCGCACACCCTGACCTCGCTGCCCGCCCCGGTGTACCGGGGGTTGCCGGCCGCCCACCGCCGGCTGCTCGACGACCTCGCGACCCGCCGCCTCCCGCAGGTGACGGGGTACCGCATGCACCTGCTGCGACTGCCCTGACCCCGGGCCGGGTCCGACCCCGGGACCGCCCCGCCATCCCCGTCCGGTCCGCTGTGAAGGTGAGACGACCCCCGTGAACCACCCCCCGAGCCAGGTCGAGCACGCGACGGCGCTCGCCCCCGTCGCCGACCCGCTGGCCACCGCCGTGGCGCTCGCCGCCACCTCGCGCGACCCCTACCTGCTCTACGAGCACCAGGGCCGCGTCTCCTTCGCCGAGGGCGAGGCCGGCGTCGCCGAACTCGGCCCCGCCGGGGCCTCGTTGACCCTCGACGGGGTGCGCCGCCAACTGCCGGCCGACGAGCCGCCGTTGACCGCCCTGGGGCGGGCCGTCGACGCCCTGCCCGGGTGCCGGGCGCACGGGTGGGCCAGCTGGGAGCTGAGCCGGCTGCTGCACGGCACCGGCCCGGTGACCCAGCCCGTGCTGCGGCTGGCGCTGCCCCGCCGGGAGGTGCGCTTCGCGCCGGACGGCGCCGTCCGGCTGCGGGCCGAGTCCGCCGAGGCGCTGGCCGCGCTCACCGCCAGGGTGCGCGCGGCCGAGGCCACCGCGACCGCCGCGGACACGGTCGCCCGCCACCGCGATCGGGTGACGGCCGACCTGGACCAGCACGGGGCGGATTCGTACCGGCGGACGGTCGCCGCGGCGATCCGCGACATCAGGGCCGGCCGGCTGGAGAAGGTCATCGTCTCCCGCCGGGTGCCGGTGCCGGCCGACATCGACCTGCCCGCCAGCTACCTGGTCGGCCGCCGGGCCAACGACGCGGCGCGCTCCTTCCTGCTCCGCTCGGGCGGCTGGGAGCTGGCCGGCTTCAGCCCCGAGATCGTCACCCAGGTCACCGCCGACGGCACCGTCCGTGCCCAACCCCTCGCCGGCACCCGGGCGTTGGCCGGCGACTTGGTCGGCGACCTGGCCCGCCGCGCCGAGCTGTACCGGGACGCCAAGGAGGTCTACGAGCACGCCGTCTCGGTGCGGCTGGCCGCCGAGGAGCTGCGGCACGTCTGCGCCCCGGACACGGTCCGGATCGACGACTTCATGTCGGTCAGCGAACGCGGCAGCGTGCAGCACCTGGCCTCCCGGCTCTCCGGCCGGCTCGCCGAGCGGGCCACCCGCTGGGACGCGCTGGCCGCGCTCTTCCCTGCCGTCACCGCGTCCGGCATCCCCAAACGGGCCGCCTACGACTGGATAGCCGAGCACGAGAGCACCGAACGCGGCCTCTACAGCGGGGCGGTGCTCACCCTGGACGGCGACGGCTCGCTGGACGCGGCGCTGGTGCTGCGCAGCGTCTACCGGCGGGACGGCCGCACCTGGCTGCGGGCCGGCGCCGGCGTGGTCGCGCAGTCCGACCCGGAGCGGGAGTTGGAGGAGACCAGGGAGAAGCTGCGCGGTGTGGGCCGCTGCCTGGTCCCGGCCACCCTCCCGGAACCGGTCGTCTCCTAGAACTGCCGCCCGGCGGGCGGGACGTTACGGCGTCGGCCGGCCGGCGCTGAGGGTGACCACCCGGTCGGCGTGCGCGCGGGCCGCCGGGTCGTGGGTGATCAGCACGACGGCGAGCCCCCAGGTGTGCCGCAGCTCGGCCAGCAGGTCCAGCACCGCGTCCCGGGTCTCCGGGTCCAGGGCCGAGGTCACCTCGTCGCAGACCAGCACCCGGGGGCCGGCCGCCAACGCCCGGGCCAGGCTGACCCGTTGCCGTTCCCCACCGGAGAGTTCGCCGGGCAGCCGGTCCAGCAGCGTCGGTGCCAGGCGCACCCGGTCCAGCAGGGTGGCCAACGACGGGCCCGCGGTCGCCCCGGGGCCGGCGTCCCGGCGGGCGGCCAGCGGCCGGGCCAGCGCGCCGCGCACCGTCTCCCGCGGGTTGAGCGCCCCCACCGAGTCCTGGGCGACCAGTTGGAGCGCGCGTCGCTGCTCCGGGGTGCGCCTCCGGAAGTCCGCCGGCACGCTCTCCCCGGCCAGCCGCAGCTCCCCCGTCCACTGCCGGTGCAGCCCCAACAGGCAGTGCGCCACGGTGCTCTTGCCCGCGCCGGACGGCCCGACCAGCGCCGTGCAGCCGCCGGCCGGCACGCTGAGCGAGACGCCCTCGACGGTGACCCGCCGGCCGTGGCCGGCCGTGAGCCCCCGTAGCTCCAGCACCGCCGGCCCCGGCGCGCGCGGGGCGCCGGCCGACGGCACGGTGGGTGCGGGTGCGGGTGCGGGTGCGGGTGCGGGTGCGATGGTGCTGGGCGCCGGGACGGGGCGGCCGGCCGCCAGGTGCAGGGTCCGGTCGGCGAGCGCCGCCGTGAGCCCCCGGTCGTGGCTGATCAGCAGCACCGCGCCGCCCGCCCGCCGGTGCCGGGCCCGCAGCCGGTCCGCCAGGTCAGCGGCGAGCGCCGGGTCCAGGCCGCTGGTCGGCTCGTCGAGGACGAGCAGCGCCGGGTCCCCGATGGTGGCCAGTGCCAGCGCCACCCGCTGCGCCTGGCCGCCCGAGATCTGGTGCGGGTAGCGCCGCAGGAACGCCCGCTCGGTGGGCAGCCGCAGCTCGGCCAGCGCGGCCTCGATCCGCCCGGCCCGCGCCGCGCGGCCCACCGTGCGCGCCGCGGCCTCGTGCAGCAGGCCGCCCAGCCGGCGCGCCGGGTGCAGCGCGGCCGCCGGGTCCTGCCCGAGGAAGGACACCACCCGGCCGCGCAGCCGCGCCCGGCCGTCGGCGGTGAACGGGTCGAGCCCGGCCACCCGCACCGTCCCGGAGCGCGGCACCAGCCCGCCGCGCGCCCGCCCCAGCAGGCTCAGCGCGACCGTCGTCTTGCCGGACCCCGACCGGCCGACCAGGGCCAGCGTCTCGCCGGCCCGCAGGGTGAGGCTGACCCCGTCCACCACCGGCGGCCCGCCGGCCGCCGGCCCCACCACCAGCCGGTCCAGCACGGCCAGCGGCCGCCCCGCGCCCGGCGGGGCGGCCGGCCCGGCGACGGAGTCGATACCTGAGTCGGCGTCGGCGAGGCGGCCGGGCCGCGGTTCGGGGGTCAACGGTCGCTCCAGGCGGGTTCGGGGCCGACGCGCCGTTCGGCGAGGCGGTCGGCGAGCAGGTTCACCGCGACCGCGAACGCCGCCAGCAGCGCCGTGGGCAGCAGGACGGGCAGGGGGTTGAGTGTGGTGCCGGCGAGGTTCTCCCGGATCATCCGCCCCCAGTTGGCGGCTGGCGCGCCCTGGCCCAGGCCGAGGAAGCCGGCGGTGGCGGTCAGGTGGACGGCCGCGACGAACCGGGTGCCGGCGTCCGCCAGCACCGTGCCGGCGATGTTCGGCAGCACGTCGTGCCGGACCACCCCGGCCCAGCCGTCGCCGCGCGCCCGGGCGGTGAGCAGGTACCCGGTCGCGGCGACCTGCCGGGTCGCGGCCCGGACCACCCGCAGCGAGAACGGCGCGGTGGCCAGCGCCACGGCCAGCAGCACCGCCGCGTCGCTGTCGGGGGCGCCGGCGGCGAGCAGCAGCAACAGCAGCAGCGAGGGGAACACGGCCAGCAGGTCCACGCCGCGCATCAGCAGCTCACCGGCGCGCTCCGCGACCAGCCCGAGCCACACCCCGCCGACCGTGCCCACCAGGGTGGCCAGCGCGGTGGCCCCGACGGCCGGCGCCAGCACCGCCCAACCGCCGTGCAGCAGCCGGGCGGTGAGGTCGCGGCCGAGGAAGTCGGTGCCCAGCGGCAGGCCGGGCCCCGGCGGCGCGAACGGGACGCCGACCCGCGCGGTGGGGGAGCCGCCGGCCAGCGCCGGACCGAGCAGCGCGAGGCCGAGCACCAGCAGGGCCAGGCCCAGGCAGCACCAGCCAACGACGCCGAACCGCCGCGCGGGCCGCGCCCCGGCCGGGACGCGGACGCCGACCGGGCCTCGGGAGCACCCCGGGAACGTGCGCCCCGACCGCTCGGCGCCGCCGCGCCTCCGACGCCGGCTCACGGTCGGCTCCCGCGGCGCGGGTCGAGCGCCCGGGCCGCGACATCGGCCAGCAGCACGGCGACCAGGGTGCAGGCGCACAGCACCAGGGCGATCCCCTGGACCAGGGGGATGTCCCGGTGCGCCACGGCCTGTTGCAGCTCGAGCCCGATGCCCGGATAGCCGAACACCGTCTCCACCACGATGGCGCCCCCGACCAGCGCCCCCGTCACCAGGCCGAAGGCCTGCACGGCCGGCGCCAGGGCGCCGGGCAGCACATGGCGGGCCGCCAGCCGCGCCCCGCTGACCCCGCGCAGCCGGGCGGCCTCCACCCAGGGGGCGGCGGCCACCTCGGCGGCGGCCGCCCGCACCAGCCGGGTGCCCACGGCGACGCCGGAGGCCGCCAGCGTCAGCACGGGCAGCACCAGGATCTCCGGCGTCGCCAACGGGCCGCCGCCCAGCGGCACCAGGGAGACCCGTGGGAACAGCCCGGCCTCCGCGGCCAGCAGCCACAGCAGCACGGTGGCCAGCACGAACTCCGGCAGCCCAGCGACCAGCAGCACCCCGGCCGACACGGCGCGGTCGGCGCGCCGACCGGCCCGCCCGCCGGCCAGCAGCCCGAGGAGCAGGGAGACCGGGACGGTCACCAGCAACGCGAGTCCGGCCAGCAGCAGGCTGTGCGGCAGCCGGTCGGCGATCAGCTCGGCGACCGGCCTGGCCCCGGTGTAGCCGGTGCCCAGGTCCCCGCGCAGCGCGCCGCCCAGCCACTCCAGGTAGCGGGTCAGCACGTCCCGGTCCAGCCCCAACTCGGCGCGCACGGCGGCGCGTTCCGCCTCGGTGGCGGACGGTCCGGCGACCGCGCTGACCGCGTCGCCCGGCAGCAGCTCCGTGGCCCAGAAGACGAGCGTCGAGAGGGCCGCCAGGGTGAGCGCCAGCGCGACCGCCCGCCGCAGCAGGAACGCGCCCCAGCTCACGACAGGGTGGCCCGGCTGAACCCGGGGAACTGCGCGAACAGGTCGTCGGCCACGCCGGCCACGCCCGGCACGTGTGCCGTGGTGAACGGCTTGAAGACGGGGGCGATGGTGTTGCCCTCCTCCCACAGCACCCGCTGGGCGGCCAGTCCCGCCTCGGCGGACTCCGCCCCCGAGGTGCCGCGCGCGGTGGCGACCAGCTCGTCCACGTCCGGCCGGTCCCAGCCGAGCGCCGCCGGGTTCTGCCCGCCGTAGGACATCTGGTAGAGCGGCAGCGCCGGGGTGGGGACGGAGTAGCTGGCCGCCAGCGGCAGCCGGGCGTAGGCCGGGTAGTCGGCGAACAGCTGCCCGGCCGGCAGCTCCTCAAGCCGGGCGTCCACGCCCACCGCGACCAGGTTCTCCACGTAGAGCGTGGCGACCTCCACCATGCCCGGCGTCTCGGGTCCGGTGGTGAGGGTGACGCGCATGCCGTCGGCGCCCGCCTCCCGCAGCAGCCGCCTGGCCTGGTCCGGGTCGAACGCGCGCTGCTCGATCTGGGCCGCGTAGTCGGGGAAGCCGGGCGACAGCAGGTCGTTGCCGACGGTGGCGTCGCCGAAGAACACCGAGTCGACCATCGCCTGCCGGTCGGCGGCCAACTTGAACGCGGTCCGCACCCGGTTGTCCTGGAACGGCTCGTGCGCCAGGTTCATCCGGAAGAACAGGCCGGAGACGTAGGGCGGTTCGGTGCTGGTCACGGTGAAGCGGGCGTCCTCGCGCAGCGTCCTGGCGGTCACCGGCGACAGGTCGTGCGCGAAGTCGACCTGGCCGCCGGTGAGGGCGCCGGCCCGGGCCTCGCTGTCCGGCAGGGAACGCAGCTCCAGGCCGTCCAGGTAGGGCGCGTCGGCCGGCTCCTGGTGGCTGAACTCCTCGTTGCGCTCCAGCAGGCAGCCCTCGCCCGGCGCGAACTCCACCAGCCGGAACGGGCCCGAGGTGGCGACGTTGGGCGAGAAGTCGCTGTTCTCCTTCACCACCAGGTAGTTGCCCTGGCACAGCAGCAGCCGGCCGTCGGCGACGGGCGCCAGGGTGGGCAGCACCAGCGTGTGGTCGTCCTCGACCCGCGCGCCGGCGAAGTCGAAGGTGCTGGCCGGGTTCTTGTAGACCGGCAGCGAGGCCGGGTCGTCGGCGGGGGAGCTGAGCGACCACAGCACGTCCCGCACGGTCAGCGCCGAGCCGTCGCCGAAGGTCAGGCCGCGGCGCAACCGCAGGGTGTAGGCGCGCAGTTCGGCGTCGACCTCGATGGCCTCCAGCACCCCGTAGCGGACCCCGTCGGGCGCCGTCGGGTCGAGGTCGCCGAGGGTGGCGTGCAGGGCTCGGGCCCGGACCATGTCCAGCGCGGTGCCGCCGACGAAGTGGTTGAGCGTCTCGCCGGCGCCCGCGCCGGCGAACGCGGCGCGCAGCGTGCCGCCGCGCCGGGGCGTGCCGCCGGCGGCGGGCGCCTGGGCGCGGTCGTTCGAGCCGCAGCCGGTCAGCAGGGCGGTGCCGGCGACGGCGGTGGCGGCGGTCAGCAGTCCGGTGCGCAGCAGGGTGCGTCTGGTCAGGGGCTCCATGGCTCTCCGTAGGTTGTGGGGCGGCAGGGGGTGTGGGCGCGGGGGTTCAGGGCTCCCGCAGGGTGATCGCGCCGGCCGGGCAGCGGTCGGCCGCCTCCCGGACCTCGGCGGTCTCGGCCGGTCCCGGCTCGGTGCGGCGCAGCACGACCAGCCCGTCGTCCTCGCCCTGGTCGAAGAACCGGCCGGCGGTGAGCACGCACTGGCCGGCCCCGACACAGACCTCGGGGCGCACTTCGATGCGCACGGCCTCTCTCCTTCGGCTCCGCCGCCGGACACCGGCCGGCGAACAAGTGGGTAGGAACGCTGAGTTGACGATCCGTCAGGGGCGTGCGCGGAGTGCCTTCTTGTCGATCTTGCCGACGGGCGTCAGCGGCAGTTCGGGCACGGCCTCGACCCGGTCGGGCGCCTTGTAGCCGGCCAGGCCCCGCGCGCGAAGGAAGGCGGCCAGCTCCCGGGCGGTGGGTGGCGGACCGGTGCAGACCAGGAACGCGACGGAGCGTTCGCCGAGCGCCGGGTCGGGGGCGGCCACCACGGCCGCGGCGGTGACCGCCGGGTGGGCCAGCAGGTGTTCCTCGACCTCGGTGGCGTCGATCTTCTCGCCGCCCCGGTTGATCTGGTCCTTGACCCGGCCCACCACCCGCAGGTGGCCGCTGGGCAGCCGGCGGACCAGGTCGCCGGTGCGGTAGTGGCCGTCCGGGGTGAAGTGGGTGTCCGCGTGGCCGGGCGAGCGGTAGTAGCCGCGCAGGGTGTAGGGGCCCCGGGTCAGCAGCTCGCCGACCTCGCCGTCGGGCACCGGCCGGCCCGCCCGGTCCACCACGAGCACCTCGTCCGCCGGCGAGATCGGCCGGCCCTGGGTGGTGTGGACGAGTGCGTCGGGGTCGTCGAGCCTGGTCAGGTTGAGCAGGCCCTCGGCCATGCCGAACACCTGCTGGAGGCGGCAGCCCAGCTCCGGTTCGATCCGGCGGGCCAGCTCGTCCGGCAGCCGCGCGGCGCCGACCTGGAGCACCCGCAGGCTGGACAGGTCCGGCCGGCTCTCCCGGCACTCGGCCAGCCAGTGCGGCACGAGCGGCGGGTTGACGGCGGTGATGGTCACCCGTTCCCGCGCGATCAGCTCGAAGGCGGTGACCGGGCTGGGGTTGGGGGCGAGGACGACGGTGCCGCCGGCGTGCAGGGTGCCGAGGATGCCGGGGCAGCTGAGGGTGAAGTTGAAGGCGGCCGGCAGCACCGCCAGGTAGACGCTGTCCGGGCCGAGCCCGCAGATCTCGGCCGCCGCGCGGGCGTTGTAGGCGTAGTCCCGGTGGGTGCGCGGGATCAGCTTGGGGGTGCCGGTGGTGCCGCCGGAGAGCAGCAGCAGGGCCAGGTCGCCAGCGTCGGGGCCCGGGTCGGCGGCCGGCGAACTCGGGCTCTCCGGGGCCGGGTTGGCGTGTCGGAGGTCGGCGAAGGAGACGGCGTCCCGGTGGTCGCCGCGTTCGCCGACCACGATGACCTGCCGGACGGCGTTCGCCGCCTGCCGGATCTCGGCGGCCAACTCCCGGTGGTCGAAGCGGGCGTGCCGGTCCGGCACCACGTAGGCGACCGCGTCGGTCAGCCGGGCGAGGTGGCTGATCTCGGACCGGCGGTGCCCGGGCATGGCGTGGATCGGCACGGCGCCCAGGCGTTGCAGCGCGAACCAGACCAGCACGAACTCGGCGATGTTGGGGAGTTGGACGATGACCCGGTCGCCGCGGGTCAGCCCCAGGCCGCGCAGCGCCCGGCTGATCCGGTCGGTCTCCGCCGCCAACGCGGCGTAGGACCAGCGGCGTTCGCCGTCGACCAGGGCGGTGTGCGTGGGGCGCAGCGCGGCCTGCCGGCGGGGGATGTCGCCGAGTGGCTCGTCACCCCAGTAGCCGGCGGAGCGGTAGCGGGCGGCGGCCTCGGGCGGCCACCTAAGCCAGTCCGGCGCGGTGCGGCCGGCCGTGGGTGTGTTGTCCATCCTGTGGCTCCTCCCACCGCGCTCCGCGGGAACGTTGGCGCGGGTCCGCTCGTCTTCCCGAGCAGCTCTTGAACATGATTATCATCTTTACATAAGCTCCCGGAAGCGCGGCCGACGACCCCGACGACCCCGCGAGCACGACGACCCAGCCAGCGGGCCGGCCCACGCGCCGCCCCCTGAAGGAGGCGCGCAGCACCCGTGACCGACGCAACTGGAACCCGAAGGACGGCGGTGGCGGAGCCCGAGGTCCGCGCCGCCGTCGCCGCCCTGCTCGACCTGCCGGCCGACCAACTCGGCGCCGGGGAGGACCTGTTCGAGCTGGGCCTGGACTCCCTGGGGCTCATCAGGCTCACCGCCGAGTGGCGTCGCCTCGGCCTCGCGGTCAGCTTCGAGGAACTGGCCGAGGCCCCGACCCTGGCCGCCTGGACCCGCCTGCTCGCCGCGGCCGCCGCCCACCCCGCCGCCGCCCCCGACCCCGCCGAAGGCCCGGCCGCCGGAACCGCCGGAACCGCCGGAACCGCCGGAACCGCCGGAACCGGCCGAGGCCCGACGGCGGACCCGGCGGAGCCGTTCCCGCTCGGCCCGATGCAGCACGCCTACTGGATCGGGCGCCGCGACGAACAGCCGCTCGGCGGCGTCGGGGCCCACTTCTACGCCGAGTTGGACGGCACGGACGTCGCCCCCGACCGGCTCGCCGCCGCCGTCACCGCGCTGCGCGCCCGGCACGAGACGCTGCGCCTCACCGTCCTCGACGACGGCCGGCAACGCGTCACCGACCGCCGCGTCGAACCGCCCGTCACCGTGCACGACCTGCGGGCGCTGCCCGCCGAGGAGGTGGCCGGGACCCTGGACCGGCTGCGCGACGCGCACACCCACCGCCGGCTGGACGTGGAGCGCGGCGAGGTCCTCGACGTCGCGCTCAGCCTGCTCCCCGGCGGGGCGACCCGGCTCCACCTCGACCTCGACATGGTGGCGGCGGACGCGGCCAGCATGCGCGTCCTACTCGCCGACCTCCAGCGGCTCTACCGCGACCCGGCTGCCCGACTCCCTGCCCTCACCACCCGCTACGCCGACTACCTCAGCCGGGTCGCCGCGGCGCGCGCTGCCGACCGGGAGGTCGCCGCCGCCTGGTGGGCCGAACGCCTCCCCACCCTCAGCGGGCCGCCCCAACTCCCAGCCACGATCGACCCGTTGAGCCCGGAGTCGAGCGACGCCCGCTACCGCCGCACCACCCGCCTGCACCACCGTCTGGACCGCGACCAGACCGCGGCGCTGCACGCGGCGGCCCGCCGCCACGGGCTGACCCCCACCGCCGTGCTGGCCACCGCCTTCGCCGAGGTGATGGCCGCCTGGAGCGCCGAGCCCCGGTTCTTCCTCAACCTGCCGCTCTTCCACCGCGACCCGGGCACCCCGGACGCCGACCTGCTGGTGGGCGACTTCAGCAGCTCCATCCTGCTGGAACTGGACCTGACCAGCGCGCGCCCGTTCGCCGACCGGGCCGCCGACCTCCAGGCCCGGCTGCGGGCCGCCATCGCGCACGGCTCCTACACCGGGGTCGAGGTGCTGCGCGACCTGACCCGCGCGGCCGGCGGCACCCCCGTGCTGGCGCCCGTCGTCTACACCAGCGCGCTCGGCCTCGGCGAGGTCTACGACCGCCCCGTGCGCGAGACGTTCGGTGAGCCCTCCTGGATCATCTCCCAGGGCCCCCAGGTCTGGCTGGACGCCCAGGTCACCGAACTCGACGGCGGCCTGCTGCTCAACTGGGACGTGCGCGAGCACGCCTTCGCCCCCGGCACCGTGCCGGCCGCGTTCGACGCCTACCGGGCGCTGATCGAGGGCCTGGTGACCGAGCCGGACCGCTGGCGGCGGCCGGTCGGCCCGCAACTCCCGGCCGCCCAGCGCCGGGTGCGCGACCTGGTCAACGACACGGCGGCCGACATCCCCAGGACCGCGCTGCATGCCGGCTTCCACCGCGCCGCCGCCCGCCACCCCGAACGGGTCGCCCTGATCGACGAGTCGGGCACCGCCCGCGACTACGGCTGGCTGGCCCGACGGGCCGGCCAGGTCTCCGCCCTGCTGGCCGCCGCCGGCGTGCGGACCGGCGACACCGTGCTGGTCAGCCTGCCCAGGGGCGCCGCCCAGGTGGCCGCCGTGCTCGGCGTGCTCGGCGCCGGCGCCAGCTACGTCCCGGTCGGCGTCGGCCAGCCAGGACCGCGCGCCGCGCGGGTGCTGGCCGCCGCCGACGCCACCGCCGTCCTCACCGACACCGCCCACCGGGACCGCTGGCGGACCCCGCCGGCCGGGACCGCGCCCGCCGTGCTGGCCGTCGAGGATGCCGACCGCCTCGACCCGGCGCCGCCGGTCCTCGACCTGCCGGCCGACGCCCTCGCCTACGTCATCTTCACCTCCGGCTCCACCGGGGAGCCCAAGGGGGTCGAGGTCTCCCACCGGGCCGCCATGAACACCCTGGGCGCCATCAACGCACGGTTCGACGTCGGCCCGGCCGACCGCGGCCTGGCCCTGGCCGAGCTGGACTTCGACATGTCGGTCTACGACCTCTTCGGACCGCTATCGGCCGGCGGCTCCGTCGTCCTGGTCGGCGAGGCGGCCGAACGGGACGCGCCGCACTGGGCCGCGCTGATCCGCGAGCACGGCGTGACCCTGGTCAACTGCGTGCCCGCGCTGCTGGACCTGCTGCTGACCGCCGCCGAGGCCACCGACGCCGGCCTCGGCGACACCCCGCGCCTGGTGCTGCTCGGCGGCGACTGGGTCGGCCTGGACCAGCCGGCCCGGCTGCGCGCCCTGGCGCCCGCCGCCCGGTTCGTCGCGCTGGGCGGCATGACCGAGGCGGCCGTCCACTCCACGGTCTGCGAGGTGACCGAGGTGGACCCGGCCTGGGCGTCCGTCCCGTGGGGCGTGCCGCTGCCCAACATGCGGGCCCGGGTGGTCGACGAGCGGGGCCGGGACTGCCCCGACTGGGTGCCGGGCGAACTGTGGCTCGCTGGCGCCGGCCTGGCCACCGGCTACCGGGGCGACCCCGAGCGCACCGCGCTGCGGTTCGTCCAGCACGAAGGGCAGCGCTGGTACCGCACCGGGGACCGGGCCCGCTACCGGGCCGACGGCGTGCTGGAGTTCCTCGGCCGCACCGACCACCAGGTGAAGCTGCGCGGTCACCGGATCGAACTCGGCGACGTCGAGGCCGCCGCCACCGCCCACCCCGAGGTGACCGCGGCGGTGGCGCTGATCACCGGCGACCCGGCCCGGCTGGCCCTGGTCGCCGCCGGCCGGGCCAGCCGGGACGAGCTGCGCGACACCCTCACCGAGGCGCTGCCCGGCTACCTGGTGCCCGCCCAGCTCACCGTCGTGGAGCGCCTGCCGCTGACCCGCAACGGCAAGCCCGACCGGGCCCGCGCGGCCGAACTCGCCGCCGGTGAACGGGCGGTGGCCGCCGGCGACCCGCCCGCCGGCTGGGCCGAGACGGTGACCGCCCGAGTGTGGGGCGAGGTGCTGGACGTGCCGGACATCGGCCGCACCGACTCGTTCTTCGCCCTCGGCGGCGACTCACTCCTCGCCACCCGGGTGATCGTCGCCCTGCGCCGGGCCGGGGTCGGCGGCGCCGGCGTCGCCCGGCTCTTCTCCCGGCCCCGACTGGCCGACTTCGCCGCCGACCTGACCCGCCAGCGCGCCGTCGACGACCTGCTGGCCCAAGGCGACCCGGCCCGCCGGCACGAGCCGTTCCCGCCCACCGACGTGCAGCGCGCGTTCTGGATCGGCCGCGACGACCGGTTGCCGCTGGGCGGCGTCGGCACCTACCACTACAGCGAGTTCGACGGCCGGGACCTCGACCTGCCCCGCCTGGAACGGGCCTGGCGCCGCCTGATCGAGCGGCACCCCATGCTGCGCGCCGTCTTCGACGAACGGGGCCGGCAGCGGGTGCTGCCCACCGTGCCCGACTACCGGATCGCCGTCACCGAGGTCGCCACCGAGGCGGCCGCCACCGCCGAACTCGACCGCCTACGCGCGGAGTCCTCGCACCGCCGGCTGGACCCCACACGCTGGCCGCTGTTCGACCTGCGGGCCGTCCGCTACCCACACCCCGGCGGCACCAGGACCCGGCTCGCCATCGGCCTCGACTACCTCGTCCTCGACGGGGCGTCCATCATCCTGCTCTACGGCGAACTCGACACCCTCTACGCCGACCCCGACGCCCAACTCCCGCCCATCGACGTCACGTTCCGCGACTACGTGCTGGCGGCCGTGCCGGACGCCGACGCGGTGTCCCGGGCCCGCGCCTACTGGCTCGCCCGGCTGGACACGCTGCCCGCCGCGCCGGCGCTGCCGCTGGCCAAGGACCCGTCGGCGCTGGCCCACCCGCACTTCACCCGCCGCGCCCGACCACTGGCCGCCGACCGCTGGGCCCGGCTCCGCCAGCGCGCCGCCGACCACCAACTCACGCCCTCCGTGGTGCTGTTGCTCGGCTATGTCGAGGTGCTGGCCGCCTGGAGCGACCGGGCCGGCGTGACGGTGAACCTCACCCTCTTCAACCGGATGCCGGTGCACCCCCACATCCACCGCGTCGTCGGCGACTTCACCTCCGTCTCCCTGATCGGACACCGCCCGGCCCCCGACGAGCCGTGGCTGGCCGCCGCGCACCGCCTGCAACGGGTGATGGGCGAGGACCTCGACCACCGCGAGGAGTCCGCGATCTGGCTGATGCAGGAACTCGCCCGCCGCACCGGCACCGTCGAGGCCGCCATGCCGGTGGTCTTCAGCAGCTCCGTCGGCGTCGGCGACCGGGCCGCCAAGGACCTCTCCGCCGCCTTCCCCGCCAAGGTGTTCGGCATCTCCCAGACCCCCCAGGTGATGCTGGACAACCAGGTCACCGAGGCGGCCGGTGGCATCGTCGTCAGCTGGGACGCCGTCGAGGAACTCTTCCAACCGGGCGTGCTGGACGCCATGTTCACCACCTACTGCCGACTCCTCGACCACCTGGTGGACGCCGACTGGGCCGGCCCGCTGCCGCTGGCGCCGCCACCCGAACAGCTCGCCCGGCGCGCCGCGTTCACCCCCGAGCCGGCCCCGGCCGCCGAACCGACTCCGGCCCCCGACCGCTCCCGGCCGGCCGAGACCCTGCACGCCGCCTGCTTCCGACGCGCCGCGGACGCCCCCGACCGGCCGGCGCTGCGGTGGGCCGACGGCGCGCTCAGCCACGGCCAACTCGCCGGCCGCGCCCTGCGGATCGCCGCCGGCCTCGCCGCCCGCGGCGTGCGGCCCGGCGACACCGTCGCCCTGGCCCTGACCGCCGGCCAGGACCAGGTGGCCGCCGCGCTCGGCGTGCTGCGGGCCGGCGCCGCGTTCGCCGCCGTCCACCCCGGCACCGACGCCGAGGCGCGTCGCGCCCGCTACCTGGCCGCCGACGCGGGCACCGTCCTCGCCGACGGGCCCCAGCCGGTCGGCCCCTGGCGGACGGTCAGCTGGACGGAGCTACTGGCCGCCAACGACACGCCACCGCCGCTGGACGTCGAGAACCCGGACGCCCCCGCCCACGTCGTCTTCGCCGGCACCGACACCGCCCCACGGGCCGTGCGCCACTCGCACCGGGCCGTCCACCCCACGCTCGCCGCGCTGCGCGACCGGTTCGGCGTCACCGAGCACGACCGGTGCCTGGCGCTGCTCGAACTCGACCGCCCGCCGGCCCTGTTCGACGTCATCGGCCTGCTCGGCGCCGGCGCGGCGCTGGTGCTGCCGACGCCCGCCGAACGTGCCGACCCGGCCACCTGGCGGCGGCTGGCCGCCCAGCACGAGGCCACCGTCTGGCACGGCACCCCCCACCACCTCGACCAGCTGCTGGCCGAGCCGCCGGTCGCCGCCGCCAGGCCCCGGCTGCTCCTGGCCTCCGGCGGGCGGATACCACCGGACCTGCCCGCCCGTGCCAACGCCCGCGCCGACGCGTTCGCCGCCCTGACCACCGTCCCCGGCGGCACCCTCTGGACCACCCAACTGGCCCTCGACCCCGGGCCGGTCACCGAGCCGGCCACCGCGGGTCCGGCCGGCCAGCCGCCGACCGCACCGCCCAACGGCCCGAGTCCCACGGGGAGTTCCGGCCCCGACGCCACCCCGGCCGTGCCGCGCGGCACCCCGCTGCCCGGGCAGCGGCTGCGGGTGCTGGACGCGCTCGGCGGCGACTGCCCGGACTGGGTCGTCGGCCAGCTCCACCTCGGCGGCCCCGGCCGGTCGCCGTCCCAGCCCGACGCACCCCCGCCGGGGCCCGACGGGGCGCACTGGTACCCCACCGGCACCCGCGGCCGGTTCCGCCCGGACGGCACCCTGGAGCTGCTCGGCGGCCCCGAGCGGCGCATCGCGGTGGCCGGCCGGCCGGTCGAACTCGACGAGGTCGAAGCCGTGTTGGTCGAGCACCCGGCCGTCGCCGAGGCGGCCGTCGTGCCGCTGGAGACCGAGCACGGCCCCCGGCCGCACGCCTTCGTCGTGCCCCGCGGCGCCGCCCCCGACGACCTGCCGCGCCATCTCGGCGCCCGGCTGCCCGCGCACGCCGTGCCCGGCGCGGTCGGCGTCCTGACCGAGCTGCCCCGCACCCCGGACGGCCGGACCGACCTGGCCGCCCTGGTCGGCGCCGCGGCCGCCGCCGCCGGGCCGGCCGGGCCGCCCGGCACCGCGACCGAGAAGGAGATCGCGGCCGTCTGGTCCGAGCTGCTGGGGCGGCCGGTCACCGACCGGCACGCCAACTTCTTCGCCGAGGGCGGCGACAGCCTCACCGCCCTGCGCCTGGTCGCCGCCGTCAACGCGGCCCTGGGCGTGGACATCCCGGTCCGCGCCTTCCTGGCCGCCGCCACCCTGGCCGACCTGGCGACTCGGGCCGACAGCGCCCAACCCACGCACCACCTGGAAGAAAGCGGAACGATATGACAGCCCAGCAGATCGTCGCCGAGCTGGAGCAGGACGGCATCCGGCTCTGGGCGGAGGACGGAGCGCTCCGCTTCCGGGCCCCCCGGGGCGCGTTGACCGAGGAGCGGCGGGCCACCCTGCGCGCGCACCGGGACGAGGTGCTGGCCCATCTCACCGCCCGGGCCGCCGCCGCCCGGATCACCCCCGACCCGGCCGCCGCGCACGCCCCGTTCCCGCTCACCGACATCCAGGCCGCCTACCTGGTCGGCCGGAGCGAGGCCTACGGCTACGGCGGGGTCGCCTGCCACGTCTACCTTGAGCTGGCCTACCCGGCCGACACCGACCAGGACCGGCTGACCGCCGCCTGGTGGCAGCTGGTTCGGCGGCACCCGATGCTGCGGGCCACCGTCCACCCGGACGGCTCCCAGGAGGTGCTGCCCGAGCTGCCGGAACGGCCCCTCGAACGGCGCGACCTGCGGGGCGCCGCGGCCGAAGCGGTCGCGGCGCGGGTCGCCGAGGTGCGGGACGAGCTGGCCACCCGGGTGCCGGCCACCGACCAACCCCCGCTGTGGGAAGCCAGGTTGACACACGGCGACGACGCCCTGCTGCTGCACCTGTCGATGGACCAGCTGATCGTGGACTACGCCAGCCTGCTGCTGGTGCTGGCCGAGTTGGAGGACATTTACCACGGCCGGCCGCTGCCCGAGCTGGAGATCGGCTTCCGCGACTACGTGCTGGCCCGCCGCCAGCAGACGTTGACCGCCGAGTACGACCGGCACCGCGCCTACTGGCTGGGCCGGCTGCCCGAGCTGCCGGGCGCCCCCGAGCTGCCGCTCGCCGCCCGGGCGGACGCGCCGGGGCCGTTCACCCGCCTGGAGACGGTGCTCGACCCGGCTCGCGCCCGGGCGTTCGCCGAGCACGCGGCGGCCCACGGGCTGACCGTCTCCGGCGCCGTGCTCACCGCCTACGCCGAGGTCGTCGGCCGCTGGAGCGGCAGCCCGCGCTTCCTGCTGAACGTGCCGACCTTCACCCGGCTGCCGTTGCACGCGCAGGTCGACCAGCTCGTCGGCGACTTCACCGCCGTCGAGCTGCTGGAGGTTGACCTGGGCCGGGAGCAGGACTTCGCCGACCGGGCCGGCACCCTCGGCGCCACCCTGCTGGACGACCTCTCCCACGGGCTGTTCACCGGCAGTCAGGTGCTCGCCGAGCTGAGCCGCGCGGGCGCCGCCGGGCCGCTGCTGATGCCGGTCGTCTTCACCAGCACCCTCGGCTCGGCCACCACCCGGCGGCCCGCGGGCGAGGTGCGGTACGCCAGGACCCAGACCCCGCAGGTCTGGCTGGACTGCCAGGTGATGGAGCGCGGCGACCGGCTCGCCCTCAGCTGGGACGTCCGGCAGGGGGTGCTGGCCGACGGCACCGCCGAGGACATGTTCGCCGCGTTCACCGCGCTGGTCACCACCCTCGCCGACGACCCGGCCGCCTGGCGCGCGCCGGCCGCCGTGCCGCTGCCGGCGGCCACCCGCGCGGTCCGCGAGCGGGTCAACGCGACGGCCGCCCCGGTGCCCAGGGCCCGGCTGCAGGACGCGGTGCTGGCGACCGCCGCCCGGGTCCCCGACCGGATCGCCGTGCTCGCCCGCGACCGGGCCCTCACCTACCGGGAGTTGGCGGCGCACGCGCACGGCGTGGCCCGGGCGCTGCGGGCCGCCGGCGTCGGGCCGGGCGACACGGTGGCGATCACCACCGAGAAGGGCTGGGAACAGCCGGTCGCCGTGCTGGGCACGCTGCTGGCCGGCGCCGCCTACCTGCCGCTGGACACCAACCAGCCCCGGCTGCGGCGGGACGCGATTTTCGCCGACGCCAAGGCCGCCGCCGTGCTCAGCCAGTCCTGGCTGACGCCGGACGCGCACTGGCCGGCCGACCTGCCGGTGCTGCCGGTGGACGCCACCCCGCCCTCGGCCACCCCCGTGGACGATCCCGGCACCGGGCCGGACGACCTGGCCTACGTGATCTACACCTCGGGCTCGACGGGCGCCCCCAAGGGCGTGCTGACCACGCACGCCGCCGCCCTGAACACCGTGGTCGACATCAACCGCCGGTTCGCGGTCACCGCCGACGACCGGGTCTTCGCCCTCGCCCAGCTCGGCTTCGACCTGTCCGTGTACGACATCTTCGGGCCGCTCGCCGAGGGCGCCGCGCTGGTCCTGCCCGACCCCCAGCGGCGGGGCGACCCGTCCAGCTGGGCCGAGCTGGTGCGGGCCGAGGGCGTCACGGTCTGGAACTCCGTGCCCGGGCAGCTCCAGATGCTCCACGACTACCTGCGGGCCGACGACCCGCCGCTGCCCTCGCTCCGGCTGGCGCTGCTGTCCGGCGACTGGATCCCGCCCCGGCTGCCGCCGGCCGTGACCCGCTGGGCACCCGCCGTCGAGGTGCACAGCCTGGGCGGGGCGACGGAGGCGGCCATCTGGTCGATCCACCACCCGATCCGCCCGGAGGACGCCGAGCGGCCCAGCGTGCCCTACGGGCGGCCATTGGCCAACCAGACCTTCCACGTGCTGGACGGGGCGCTGCGACCGCGCCCCGACCTGGTGCCGGGCGAGCTGTACATCGGCGGGGTCGGCCTGGCCCAGGGCTACCTGGGGGACGCGCCGCGGACCGCCGAACGGTTTGTCCACCACCCGGTGACCGGCGAGCGGCTCTACCACACCGGGGACCTGGGCCGCTACCACCCGGACGGCACCATCGAGTTCCTCGGCCGGGACGACCAGCAGGTCAAGGTCCGCGGCTACCGCATCGAGCTGGGCGAGATCAGGTCGGCGGTGGAGAGCCTGCCCGGCGTGGCGGCCGGCGCCGTGGTGGTGGCCGGCGGCCGGGGCGACACCGCGCGCACCCTGGTCGGCTTCGTCGAGCCGGCCCGGCACGACCCGCCCCCGCCGCCGCCTGCCTGGTGGGGACCGGCGACCGACCGCGCCCTGGCGGCCGCCGTCGCCGACCTGGACATCGCCCAACTCGCGGCGTTCCGCGCCGCGTTGGGCGACGCGGCGCGGGCCGCCACGGCCGCCGCGCTGGCGCCGGCCTTCGCCCGCGCGGCCGGGCCGCGGGACGCCGCCACGATCTGCGCCGACCTCGACGTGCGGCCCGCGCACCACCGGCTGGTGCGCCGCTGGCTGCGCGGCCTGGCCGCGGCCGGCTGGCTCACCGAGCAGCCGGACGGCGGCTACCTGGGGCTGCGCGCCCCCGACCCGGCCGCCGTCGCCGAACGCTGGGAGCGGGCCGCCGCCCTGGAACGCGCCGCCGGCTGGAGCGCCGAACTCCTCGCCACCGTGCGGGGCTGCGCCGACATCCTGCCCCGGCTGCTGACCGGCCGGCACGACGCCGCCGAACTCCCCTTCGCCGGCGCCTCCCCGGCGGCGCTCGCCGCCGCCTACCGGGACAACGCCCCCGCCCGCGCCCTGCACCGGGTGCTGGCCGCCGGCGTCGCCGACCTGGTCAGCCACCACCAAGGGGCGGAGGCGCCGCGGGTGCTGGAGGTCGGGCTGCGGGGCGGCGGCGCGGTCGGCGAGGTGCTGGCCGCCCTCGACGCGGCCGGCGCCGGCCCCGTCGACTACCTGGCCACCGACCCATCGCCCCGGCACCGGGCCGAGGTCGAGGGCCGCTTCACCGACGACCCGCGGGTGCGCGTCGCCGACCTCGACCCGGCGGCCGAACCGCGTGCTCAGGGCCTGGCGCCCAACTCCTTCGACGTGCTGGTCTGCGTCGGCGTGCTGGACAACCTGCCCGACGTGCCGGCCGCGCTGCGCCGGCTGCGGTCCCTGGTGGCGCCCGGCGGCTGGCTGGTCCTGCTGCAGAACACCGACGACGACGACCCGGCGGTGCGGGTCTCCACCGAGTTCCTCGCCGAACACGCCGGGCCCTTCGCCGACCTGCGCGAGGCGGCCGAGCAGACCTTCCTGCACGCCGACCAGTGGGCCGCACTGCTCACCGAGGACCGCGGCCGGCTGCTCGCCAGCTACCCGCCGGCCGGCCCGGTCGCCGACGCCTTCGGGCAGCGCCTGTTCTTCGCCCAGCCCAAGCCGGACCGGGCCCCCGTCACCCCGGCCGCGCTGACCGAGCACGCCGGGCAGCGGCTGCCCGAGTACGCGGTGCCCACCCGCTGGCAGGTGCTGGACGCGCTGCCCCGCACCGCCAACGGCAAGGTCGACCGGGACACGTTGACGACCTGGGCGGCCAACCCCGAGCAGAGCGGCGGCACTTCGGGTGGGCAGCGTCCCCGCGACGACCTGGAGCGCGCGCTGGCCGCCCTGTGGGCCGAACTGCTCGGCCGGGACGACGTCGGCCGCGACGACGACCTCTTCGCGCTCGGCGGCGACTCGCTGCTGGTGGCCCGGATCGTGGGCCGCCTCCGCGAGGGGCTGGCCGGGGTGGAGGACGGCGAGTGGGACCTGGAGTGGGAGGTCGTGCTGCGGCACCTGCTGCGGGAGCCGACCGTCGCCGGGCTCGCCGGCTACCTGCGCGGCCTGGGCCCGGCCGGCGAGAGCGCCACCGGCGCCGAGGCCACCCCGGTCGTCCCGCTGCGGGCCGGCGCCGGGCCGACCACCGTGCTGGTGCACGCCGGCACCGGCACCCTGTTGCCGTACCGCCCGCTGATCACCCGGCTGCGCGCGCTGGCCGGCGACCACGCCCTCGTGGGGCTGGAGATCCCGGAGTTGGACGGGTTCCTCAACGCGGACGCCACCGGGCTGATCGACCGGATCGCGGCCCGCTACGCCAGGGCCCTGCTGGACGCCGGGCACGAGCGCTTCGACATCGTCGGCTACTGCGTCGGCGGCGTCATCGCCACCGAGGTGGCGCGGGTGCTCGCCGACGCGGGCGCCGAGGTGCGCGGCCTGACCGTGATCAGCAGCCACAGCCCGACCTTCCGGATCGACGACGAACTGCTGTCGGAGTACTCCTTCGCCCTGATGATGGGCATGGACCTGGCGCACCTCGGCTTCCCCGCCGACCAGCGGCGGGTGGGTGCCGCGGTGGCCGCCGTGCTGGACCGGTCGCCGGACGCCGTCGCCGACGGCGCGATCGCCGACCTCGACGGGACGTACGCGGACATCGGGGCCGCGTTCGCCGCGCTGGAGGCGCTGCCCCGGATGGCCAGGGTGACCCGGATGGTGGCCGCGCTGCCGCCCGAACTCGCCGACACCTACCAGCCGGAGGGGCTGCTGCGCGCGCTGCGCACCTACCAGCAGTCCACCTTCGCGCTCAGCCGGCACCGGGCCGAACCGTACGCCGGGGACATCACCTTCCTGCGGCACAACGGCGCCTACCCGTTCCCCGGCAGCGCCGACACCATCACCGACCACTGGGCCCGGATCTGCCTGGGCGAGCTGCGCACCCGCGACATCCCGGGCGAGCACTTCACCTGCATGACCGGCGAGAACGTGCCCACCGTCGTGGACCACCTGACCGAACTGATCGAGGGAATCAAGGGCGACGTGGAGAACTCGGGCGACGTGGGGAACTCGGGCGACGTGCCGAGCGAGGTCAACGTGGGGAACGAGGGGATGCCGTCGTGATCGCCGTACTGGGAGCCTCCGGCGAGGTCGGCCGGCACGCGGTCGCCGCGCTGGCCACGGCCGGCGTCGGGCCGCTGCGGCTCGGCGCCCGTGACCCGCGGGCGATCGCCGTCGACCCCGCCTGGCGGGAGGTCGAGACCACCGCCGTGGACGCCACCCGCCCCGAGGCGCTGGCCGCCTTCTGCCGGGGCGCCCGCCTGGTCCTCAACTGTGCGGGGCCGAGCTACCTGTTGGGGGACCGGGTGGCCAGGGCGGCGCTGGCCGCCGGCGCCGACCACGTGGACGTGCTGGGCGACGACCCGGTGGCCGAGGCGCTGCGGGCGGCCGGCCAGCCGGCCACCGACCGGACCGTCGTGCTGTCCGCCGGCACCGTGCCCGGCCTGTCCGGGCTGCTGCCGCGCCACCTCGCCGCGGCGAGCGCCGCCGAGGCCACCGCGGCCAGCACGCTGACCGTGCACGCCGGCGGGCTGGAACGGGCCACCACCACGGTCGCCGCCGACATCCTGCTGTCGCTGCGGTCCGGCGGCCCCGACGGCCGGCCCTACGGCCAGCCGATGGCGCGCTGGCGGCTGGGCCGGCGGGAGGCGCGGGCGCTGCGCGCCGAGGAGGAGACCGAGGTGCCGTTCTTCCCCGGCCGGGTCGCCACCCACCCGCTGCTCACCGCCGAGCTGGAACGGGCCGCCACCGCCCTGGGGTTGACCGAGGCCAGCTGGTACAACGTGTTCCCCGGCGCCCAGGTGCGGGCGCTCTTCGGCACGCTGCCCACGCTGCCGGTGGACACCGAGGAGCGGCGGGCGGCCGTGGTGGACCGGGTGTTGCGGGCCAGCGAGCTGGACCTCGCCGGCCGCACGCCGTTCTACCGGCTGGTGGTCGCCCTGGCCGGGCCCGGCTGGCGCCGCACGGCGGTGGTCAGGGCCGCCGACAGCTACCGGATGACCGGCGCGGTCGCCGCGCTCACCGTGCGGGCCGTGCTGGCCGGCCGGGTGCCGCCGGGGGCGCACTTCGCCGCGGCGGCCCTCGACCCGGGCGAGGTCATCGCCGGCCTGACGGAGACCGGCGCCGCCGGCGTCGCCGTCTACCGCACCGAGGCCGACGAGGCGCCGGACGGGGCCGGCGGCCCGGCCGGGGCGACGGCGGGCGGCTTCGAGGACGGTGCGCTGTGACGGGGCGGATCGGCCCGGGCCGGCCGCTGCGCACCGTGGTGGCCGGCACCAACTTCGGCCGCTTCTACGTGGACGCGGTGCGGGCCCACCCCGGGTTTGAGCTGGCCGGCATCGTCTCCCGGGGCGGCGCCCAGTCCCGCGCGCTGGCCGACCGGCTGGCGGTGCCCTGCTACGCCTCGGTGGACGAGCTCCCCGACACGGTGGACGCCGCCTGTGTGGTGGTGCCGGCGGCGGTGATGGGCGGCTCCGGCACCGAGCTGGGCCAGGAACTGCTCCGGCGCGGCGTCCACGTGCTCCAGGAACACCCGCTGCACCCCGACGAGTTGGCCGCCTCGCTGCGGCTGGCCCGCTCGGTCGGCCGGCAGTTCCGGGTCAACACCCACTACCCGCACGTGGCGTCGGTGCGGCGGTTCCTGGCCGCCGCGGCGGCGCTGCGCGCCCGGCAGCCGGTGCTGTTCGTGGACGCCGCCGCGCCGGTGCACGTGCTGGCCCCGCTGGTGGACATCCTCGGTCGGGCGCTGGCCGGGCTGCGGCCCTGGCGCCTGGGCGACCCGGCGGCGGTGCCCGACGGGGTGCGGGCCGCCGCCGACGGGGCGGCGCCGCTGCGGCTGCTGCCCGGCACGGTCGCCGGCGTGCCGCTGACCCTGCGGGTGCAGAACCAGCTGCACCCGGGCGACCGGGACAACCACGCGCTCTTCTGGCACCGGGTCAGCGTCGGCACCGAGGGCGGCGTGCTCACCCTGGCCGACACCCACGGCCCGGTGCTGTGGCACCCGCGGCTGCACTCACCCCGGGACGCCGGCCACCGGCTGGTCTTCGAGCCCGGGCCGGGCGCCGAGGGGCTGCTGCTGCCGGCCAGCGAGACGCTCGATGGAGACGGGCCGCCGCCCTCGTTCGCCGAGGTGTTCGCCGACTGGTGGCCGGCGGCGGTGGGCGTCGCCCTCACCGAGTTCGCCGACGCGATCGGCACGGGCGCCGACCCGCTCCGCGCGGCCGGCCACGACCTGGCGGTCTTCGCGTTCTGGCGCGACCTGATGGCCCGGCTCGGCCCCCCGGAACTGATCCGCCCCGGCCCCCCGACCCCCCTCGCCGCCAGTGACCTGTGGCCCGGGCCGGGTGCCGCTGCCGCGGACGCGGCAGGCGCCGGGCCGGTGGGTGGTGCCGTGGGTGACGCGGCCGGCGGTGCCGCGGACCCGGCGGCTGAACGGCGCGAAGCCGGAACGCGAACCGGTGCCGGTGCCCGGGGCAGCACCCTGGACGGGGCCGGCGACGGTGCCGAAGTCCCGGGCGGTGCGGTGGACATGGCGGCTCGTCGAGCCGGAGCCCCGGGTAGCGACCTGGACGGGTCCGTGCACGGGGCCGTGGCTGACGACGTCGAGGAAGGCACCCTGGGCGGTGCCGGCGGCGGTGCCGAAGTCCCGGGTGGTGCGGCGGACATGGCGGTTCGTCGAGCCGGAGCCCCGGGCAGTGCCCTGGACGAGTGCGTGAACGGCGCCGTGAAGGGTGCCGGAGCCGGAGGCCAAGTCCCGGCTCGGGGCACGGGCGTAGCGGCTCACCGGGCCGGAACCGGAGCGCGAACCGGTGCCGGTGCCCGGGGCAGCGTCCTGGACGGCGCCGGAGACGGTGTCGCGGCGTGCGGCACCGAGGACGGCGTGCGGGAGGCCGTCGGCGATGCCCCGGGGGCCGGGTACGAGGGGCCGGCCGAGTTCTTCGATCTCGGGGCGCGGGAGCACACCGACCGCACCGGGCCCGCCGTGGTGGCCGCGTTGGCCGGCCTCGATCCGGCCTCCGGGCCGCTGCTCGACATCGGCGCCGGTACCGGCCTGGTCACCCGGCACATCGCGGAGGCCTTCCCGGCGTGCGAGATTGTCGCCGCCGAGCCGGCCGCCGGGATGCGGGCGATCCTCACCGCCCGTCTCGCCGAACGCCCGGACCTGGCCCGCCGGGTCACCGTGCTGCCGGCCGCCGCCCACGAGGTGGCGCTGCCGGAGCGGCTGAGCGGCGCGGTGCTCTGCGGCGTGCTGGGCCATCTCGCGCCGGCCGCCCGGCGGGCCCTGCTGACCGGGCTCGCCGCCCGGCTGGCGCCCGGCGCGCCGCTGGTCGTGGAGGTGATGGGGCTGACCACGCCGGTCTCGATGCCCCCGACCCGGCTGCGCCGGGCCACCCTGGGGCGGCTGCGCTACGAGTGGTGGATGTCCGGCGAGCCGTCCGGTCCGGAACGGATGCGGCTGGCGACCAGCTGGCGGGTCTTCGACCGGGACCGGCTGGTGCGCGAGGTGCGTGACCACTACCACTGGCACACGGTGAGCCTGCCCCAGCTGGCCAGGGAGAGCGGCCTCACCCTGCACCCGCCGCCCGCGCCGCACCCGACGCTCGTTCCGCACCTCGGCGTGCTGCGAGGTGCGGAACGAGCCGGGGTCACCAGGTGACGAGCACCTGCTCCGGGCCGAACGCGATGCCGTCCTGACGGAATCCGACCTCCGCCAGCGGTACGGCCGGGCGGAGCGTCGGAATTCGGTCGAGCAGGGTGCCGATCGCCACGTTGAGTTCCAGTCGGGCGATGTTCTGTCCGACGCACTGGTGCACGCCGTAGCTGAATGCGACGTGCTGTTTTTCCGCGCGCCCGAGATCAATCGTCTCGGGCGCGCGAAAAACCTTCGGGTCGTGATTTGCGGCCGCAAGAAGTGGAATGATGCCGTCCCCGGCGGGAATGGTCTGCCCGCCGACCACCAGGTCTTCCGTCGCGGTGCGCAGGGCGATCGAGTCGCCCACCGAGAGGGCCCGCAGCAGCTCTTCGACGGCCGCCGGCAGCAGGGTGTGGTCGGCGCGCAACGCGCGCAGTAGCTCGGGCTGGTGGAGCAGCGCCAGCACGCTCAGCGCGATCTGGTTGGTGGTGGTCTCCCAGCCGGCCACGATCAGGATGGCGAGCGTGGTGACCAGCTCCTCGCGGCTGACCTGCCCGGGGCGCAGCTGCTCGACGACCAGCCGGCCCAGCAGGTCGTCGCCCGGCTCGGCGGCCGCGGCCCGCTCGCCGACCACGTCGTCCACGACGGCGCTCAGGGCGCCGATGCCCGCGCTGGCCCCGGCGGCGGTGCTGGCGCCGCCCCCGAACACCTGCGAGCCCAGCGCCCCGGTGATCCGCCGGAACGCCGGGTCGGTCCGCCGTACCCCGACCAGCTCGCACATCACCGTGCTGGAGACGGTGTGCGCGTAGTGCCGCACCAGGTCGGTCGGCGGGCCGAAGGCGAGCAGCTCGTCCACCCGCTCGTCCACGATCCGCTGGATGTCCCGGCGCATCCGGCGGGCCTTGCGGACCGTCATCTGGGCCAGCAGCATCCGCCGGAACCTGGTGTGCTCCGGCGGGTCCATCCGGATGAAGGGCCGGGCCCTGGCGCCCACTTCCTGCTCGCCCTCGACCAGGGCCGGGAAGTTGGGATGGCGGATGTCGGCGCTGACCCGGGGGTCGGCCAGCACCGCGCGGACCTCGTGGTGCCCAGTCACCACCCAGGCCGGCCGGCCGGTGGGCAGCGTCACCCGGGTCACCGGGCCGGCCGCGCGCAGCTCCCGGTAGGCGGCAGGCGCGGTGAACGGACAGTCCCTGGGGATCGGGAAACGTCGCGGCGGCGTCTCGTCGGGGTGGTCGGTGGCGTCGGTGCCGAAGCCTGTCATGCGGGCCGCCCTTCATCGGTGGACAGTCATCACTAGAAAATTAACTTTGGCAAATCTGAACCCGGCTCGCGGCGGCGTGAGTTACCCGCGATGCGAGGGTGATGGGGTTTCCTTCGGGGGCTCTTGGTTGCCTGGAGATGGCAATGGCATTCATAATACTGGGGTTTCCCGAGAACGTTCGGGAGGAATTCGGTCGAGCACGGAGAAGAAGGAACGCGTATGGCGTCGCACCACCGAGACCCGGGGCCCTGGCTGCGGCGTCCCCAACCCCGCCCGGCGGCCCGGCTGCTGCTGGTCTGCCTGCCGCACGCGGGCGGCGCGGCCTCCGCTTTCCGCCCCTGGCAGGCGCTGCTGCCCGAGGAGGTGGAGGTGCTCACCGTCCAGTACCCGGGACGCGAGGACCGGTTCCCCGACCCGCTGGTGGACACCATGGCCGATCTGGTGCGCGAGGTGACCGACGCGCTGGCGCCCGTCCTGGACCGGCCCTACGCGCTCTTCGGGCACAGCATGGGCAGCGCCGTGGCCTACGAGGTCGCCCTGGAGCTGACCAGGCGCGGCCTGCCGGCCCCCGAGCGGCTGCTGGCCGCGGCCCGGCCGGCGCCGCACCGTGCCCCCGGCGGTGACGTTCACCTCAGGGGTGACGCGGCGCTCGTCGACGACCTGGTGCGGCTCGGCGGCACCCCGCGCGAGGTGCTCGCCGACCCCGACCTGCGCGCCGCGGTGCTGCGGTACGTGCGCAACGACTACCGGCTGATCGAGCGGTACCAGCCCGCGGCGCCCGAGGCACTGCCCTGCCCGGTCAGCGTGTTGGTCGGCTCGGACGACCCCGAGTGCGGCCCGCCGGACGCGCTGACCTGGGCCGCCACCACCTCCCGGCCGCTGGCGGTGACCGTGCTGGACGGGGGCCACTTCTTCCTGACCCCCCAGCGGCAGCGGGTCGCCGAGACGATCTGCCGGGACCTCGGCCTGCCCGTGCCCCGCCCGGCCAAGGCCTGGCCCAGCACCCCCTGAGACGAGAGGAACCCCCCGTGGTCGCCGACTACTACACCGCGTCCGCCGAGTTCTACGAACTGGTCGCCGCCCGCCATGTTGCCACCAGCGCCGGCCCGTTGACCACCGCGCTGGCCGGCCTCGACACGCGGCACGGCCCGGTGGTGGAGATCGGGGCCGGCACCGGCCGGGTCACCGAGGTGATCGCCCGGGCCCTGCCCGGCGTCCCGCTGATCGCCGTCGAGCCGTCCACCCCGATGCGCGCCATGCTCACCAGCCGCGTCGTCGGCGACCCCGACCTGCGGCGCCGGGTCACCATCCTCGCCGAGCCGGCCCAGCGCGTCGAACTGCCGGAGCGGATCAGCGCGGTGGTGGTCTTCGGCGTGGTCGGCCACCTGACCCGCGAGGAACGGGCCGCGCTGTGGCGGATGTTGGGGGAGCGGCTGCCGGCCGGCGGCCCCATCGTGGTGGAGCTGATGGGTGCGGGCGCGACCCGGCCCATCCCGCCGTTCCGGATGTTGCGGGAGACCATCGGGGAGCAGACCTATGAGTGGTGGACCGAGGCCGAGCCGGTGGCCGGCGACCTGATGCGGTGGCGCACCACCTGGAAGGTCTTCCGGGCCGGCCGGCTGGTCCGCACCACCAGCGACGTCTACTCCTGGGAGAACCTCACGCTGGAGGCGCTGGCCGCGGAGGCCGGCCTGACCAGCCGGCTGGTCAGCGCCGCCGGCGTCCCCGGTTCCCCGGAGATCGGCGTGCTGCACCGCTGAGCCGCCGGCGCGCGCTCCGGCGCCCAAGCCTCGGCGCGCGCCCCGCCAGCGGCCTCGCTACTCCGGCGGCAGCCCGAGCGCCGCGCTCGTCCCGTCGGGCCGGCGCAGCCAGGCCCGCAGCGGCCCGGCCGTGCCGGCCCCGATCTCGACCCGGCGGGGCAACGCCCCACACCAGGCGCGGAGTTCGTCCGCCGGCCCGGACACGTCCAGCGTCAGCCGGCCCTCGTTCGGCCCGCGCCCACGGTCCTCGACCAGGGTCGGCGGCAGGTGCGGCGCGGCCGACCAGTGGATCAGCGCCGGCAGCCAGGGGCGTTCGAAGGCCGCGCCGAGGCCGCCCAGCAGGTGGGGCGCCTCGTTGGGCGGCTCGGCCGGCACCTCCACCACCGGGTAGCCGACGCGTGCGCTGGCCGCCCGCAGTTCCGCCTCGCTCGGGTAGCGGACCACCCAGGCCACGGGCACCAGCGGCACGTCCGGGTGGGCCGCCAGCGCCGCCCGCTGGGCCTGGGCGTAGGGCGGCGCGCCCTCGGCGACCGGCGACCCGTCGGGGTAGTGCAGCTCCAGCAGTTGGCTGCCGACCGCCACCATGACGTTGGACAGGCCGGCGCCCGGGATGGCCCGGCCGCTGCCCGCCCGCAGGCCCAGCGCGGCCAGCGCTTCCTCGATCGCCGCGCGGTCGCGGGCGGCCAGCACCACGTGGTCGAGCACGGGCTCGACGGACGGTTCGGTCATGTGGGGTGTCCTCTCTCGTCGATCGCATGGGGGGACGGGGTCACCGTCGTGTGGCGCAGCCGCCGCCCGAGCCGGGCCAGCGCGCCGTGCCGGGGCGCCAGGGCCCAGGCGAGCAGGAAGAAGCCGGTGGCCACCAGCACGATCGTGCCGCCCGTCGGCAGGTCGACGCTCCACGAGAGGTAGAGCCCGACCAGCGCCGAGGCGCCGCCCAGCAGCGGGGCCAGCAGCATCATCACGCCCAGCCGGTCGGTCAGCAGCCGGGCGGTGGCCGCCGGGGTGACCAGCAGCGCCAGCACCAGGATGTTGCCGATCGTCTGCACCGAGATGACCACCGCGACCGAGACCATCACATACAGCGCCAGGTCCAGCGCGAAGACCGGCAGCCCCAGCGCGCGGGCCGACTCCCGGTCCAGCGTGACGGCCACGAACTCCTTGTGGAACAGGAACGTCAGCACCAGCAGCACCGCCGTGGAGACGGCGACCACCACCAGGTCCTCGTCCGGGATGCCGGTGATCGAGCCGAAGAGGAACTGCTGGAGCGAGCCCGAGTAGCCGGGGGCGCGGCTGATGATCACGATGCCCAGCGCGAAGGCGCCGACGAAGAACACCCCGATCACGCTGTCCTCGCGCAGCCGCCGGTTCTGCGCGAAGACCGCCACCGCCACCGCGGTGAGCACCCCGGCCACCGCGCCGCCCAGCACCAGGTTGCCCTGGACCACGAACGCCACGGCCAGCCCGGGGAAGACGGCGTGCGCGACCGCGTCCCCGATGAACGCCATGCCGCGCAGCACCACATAGCAGCCGATCACCCCGCAGACCGCCGAGGAGAGCAGCGCCACCAGCAGCGCCTTGGGCAGGAAGGCGAGCGCCGGGTTGACCAGGTCGGCGACGAACTCCTGGGGAGTGAGCATCAGTTGACCCCCAGGGTGGCCAGCAGCGGGCTGCCGGCCCGGATGCCGAACGCGGCCCGCCACAGCTCGGCGTCGCGCAGCTCCGCCGGCGTGCCGGCGGCCACCACCGTCCGGTTGACCAGGCAGAGCCGGCCGCAGGTGTGCAGGGCGGCGGCCAGGTCGTGGGTGGTCATCAGCACCGCCCGTCCCTCCCGGCTCAACGCGCCGAACAGGTCCGTCAGCAGCTCCTGCGTCGGCATGTCCAGGCCGGTGAACGGCTCGTCCAGCAGCAGCACGCCGGGCCGCAGCACCAACGCGCGGGCCACCAGCACGCGTTGCCGCTGCCCGCCGGAGAGCTGACCCACCGGCCGGTCGGCCAGCTCCGTCATGCCGACCCGGGCCAGCGCCTCGTTGACCGCCCGGTAGTCGGCCACCCCGGCGCCCCGCAGCCAGCCGATCCGCCGCACCCGCCCGGAGAGCACCGCGTCCGCGACGCTGATCGGGAAGTCCCAGGCGAACTCGTGGCGTTGCGGCACATAGCCGACCCGCTGCCGAGCCCGGGCGATCGGCGCGCCCTCGACCGTCACGGTGCCCGCGGTGGGGCGCACCAGGCCGAGCACCGAGCGCAGCAGGGTGGTCTTCCCGGCGCCGTTGGGGCCGATCAGCCCCATGAAGTCGCCGCCGTGCAGGTCGAGATCGACGTCGTGCAGCACCTGCCGGCCGCCCAGCGCCACGGCCAGGCCCCGCACCGCGAGCGCGGTCACGGCGCCCCCGCCCCGGCGTCGTCGCCGGCCGGCGCGGCGGCCAGCCGCCGGGCCCGCCGGGAGCGGGCGCCGACCGTCACCACGGCCACCAGCAGGGTCACCGCCACCGCCGCCACCACCAGCAGCACCGCCGGCAGCGACGAGTCCGCGGGCTCCTCGTCCGCCGCGTCCGCGCCCTCGGCGGCCGTCGGCTCGTCGCCGGCCGGGGCGGCGGGCTCGTCGAGGGTGGCGTCGAACGCCGCCGCCACGTCGGTCGCGTCGCCCACGGCGAACCGCAGCGGCGCCCGGTCCGCCACCCGCTCCCCGCTGATCAGCTCGGCCGACACCTCGAAGTCCAGGACGTAGACGCCGGGTTCGGTGAAGACCCAGTTCGCGTGGGTGTGCGTGTTGAGGTCCACCCACAGCTCCTGCGGGCCGGCCGCGTCGCCGTCCCACAGCACCTCGGGGGCGCCGAGGGCGCCGTTCTGCAGGAAGACCGCGAGGTGACCCGGCCCCTCGACGCCGTGCATGGTCAGGGTCACTCCGCGGTCGACCCGCTCCATCACCTCCGGGTCCTGGGTGTTCCAGCCCAGCCAGACCACCTCGGGCGCCTGGGTCTGCGGGATGACGTACAGATCGCTGCCGGGCTCGGCGTCCAGGAAGGCGAAGTCCGGTTCGTCCGGGGCCTGTTGCACGGCGGCGTCGGTGACCCGGGTCACCACGTCGGTCAACGCCCGCCACACCGGGGGCGACTGGCTGTCGTCCCGGCCCTGGACGCGCCACTGGCCGTCCACGAAGCGCGGGCCGATGTCCACGTGGCCGAGGTCGAGCACCGCCTCGCCCCGGACGTTCTCCTCCTCGGGGGCGACGGTCTGCTCCAGGTCGTCGGGCTCGTCGGGCTCGGCGGCGTGCCCGGCCGGCGCCACCAGGGCGACGGACAGCGAAGCGGCCAGCAGCGCCGCCACGAGACCGGCCCGGCGGGGCAACCGGCCGGCCAGGTCTGGGGGTTGGGGCATCGGGGGTTCCTTTGGGGGCGAAAGGGCGGGGGAGCGGGGGCCGTTCGGGCGGGGCGGGGTCAACGGAGGCAGTCCCGCAGCGAGTCGGCGTTGGCGCGCATCATCGCGACATAGCTGGTGACCTCCTCGTCGAAGGCGTCGCCGTAGATCACGCACACCGCCACGTCCCGCTCCTCGGCGAGCTGCACGAGCGTGCTGGACCGGCTGCGGAGGTTGGGCTCCAGGAAGACGGCGGGCACCGCGAGGTTGTCGAGCGTCTCGCCCAGCCGTCGGCGCTCCACCAGGCTGGGCTCGGTGGCCGGGTTGGGGGTGACGAAGCCGGCGATGTCCAGGCCGTAGGCGGCGCCCAGGTAGCCGAACGCGTCGTGGGTGGTGACCAGATGGCGCCGGGACGGCGGGATCTCGGCGACGGCTGCCGCCACGTAGTCGTCGAGATCCTCCAACTCACGGAGGTAGTCGCGGGTGTTGGCCCGGTAGTCGGCGGCGTGCGCGGGATCGATCTCGATGAGGGTGTCTCGGATGATCTGCACATAGGCCATCGCGTTGCGCACGTTCTGCCACAGGTGCGGGTCGATCTCCCCGTGCACGTGGCGGCCCAGCACCGCCTGCGGCAGCTGGTGGATCTCGTCGCCCGCCCGGCCCAGTATCCGGAACCTGGGGTCGCCGGGCACCTCGGTGAGGGCCTTGTTGGGCACCTCGATGACCGTCTCGCGGGGGTCGTGCACCTCGTGTTCGGTGCTGCGGCTCCCCTCGGGCTCGACATCGAGGTGCAGGGAGGCCGTCGGCTCGCCGGCCTGCTCCAGGTCCACCGTGACGTCGGTGTGTCCCCCGTCGAGCACGGTCGCCCCGGCCATGCCGGGGACACTGTGCGGGTCGACACCGACGGCGAAGGTGACGGTGGACTCCCCGGCCGGCACGGGCCGGGTGGTGGGGGTGGCCACCAGCTCGGCGGCCAACTGGAGCCGGTAGACGCCCGGCTCGGTGAACGCCCAGCTCATATGGGTGTGGGCGGCCGGCGGCAGCACGGCGGTGTCGTGCGCGTAGCCGTCGCCGGCGTCGAACCCGTCGGAGGAGTCGAAGAAGACCGCCGGCTCGCCGAAGGTCTCCGTCAGATAGCCGACCAGTTCGCCCGGCCCCTCAAGACCGGTGGCCTTCAGTCGTACCTCGGACGAGCGGGTGGCGCCCAACTCCTCACCGGTGCCCCGCACCCGCAGCCCCAGCCAGATGGTGTCCAGGTTGACGTTCTCCACCAGCGGGATGATCTCGGCCGCGTACCGCACCGCGCGTTCCGCCAACGGCACATGGGGCACATCGTCCGGCAGGTTGGCGTCCAGCGCCCGGATCAGGTTCTGCTCCTCCAACATCAGGTAGTTGCTGAACGCGGCGTCCGCGTAGACGATGTCCCGCACGTCCCGCAGCGTGGGCTCGTGCGAGTGCGGATCCCCGCCCTCGGGGACCAGCGACTCGACGTCCACCAACTCGCCGCCGACCTGCCGGGTCAGGTCGGCCAGGATGCCGGTGGTGGTGACGACGCTGAGCCGCCCGTCGTCCGGCGGGGTGGTCAGCCCGGCGCAGCCGCCGACCGTGCCGGCCAGCGCGGCGGCCAGGGCCAGGGCCCACGCCCCGCGTCGTCGCTTCCTGGTCATCGTCACCGGTCTCCTCTCTCGGTGCCCCGGTGGGCGGGGCCGCCGGGCCCCGCCCACCGCGGGCCTCAGGCGCGGGCGGCCCGCTGCCGGCGGGCGAGCAGGAACGCGGCGGTGCCGGCGGCCAGCAACGTGGCGCTCACGCCGGCCATCAGGAACGGCGGGACGCCGCTGCCGGTGCTGGCCAGCGGGCCGCCAGCGCCGTCCGCGCCGCCCGACGAGTCGTCGGGGAGCGCGCAGTCCGCGCCGTCGGCGGTCCTGCCGACCGTCACGGTCCGGGTGGTGGTGCCGCCCTGGGTCGAGAGCTGGTCAGGGGTGTCACCGACGGCGAAGGTGTAGGTGGCGGGGTCGCTGGTGAGGGTGTCGCCGGTGGCCGGGTTGGTGGCGGTTGCCCGGACGTCGAGGGTGTAGCCGCCCGGCTCGGTGAAGGTCCACTGGGCGTGGGTGTGCGCGGGGCTCGCCTCCCGGACGGTGCCGGGCAGCGCGAAGTCGCCCTCTTCCAGCAACGGGACGGCGCCGCCGAAGGTGTTGGTGGTGTAGAGGAAGACCTCGCCGGGCCCGTCCACGGTGGTGATGGCGATCTCGACGTCGGTGTAGCCGCTGCCGGCGGTGCCGTTGGTGTCCCAGCCGGGCCAGATCAGCTCGGGGTCCTGGGTCAGCGGCAGCAGGTAGCCGGCGGGCGCGCCCGGGTACCCGTCGGGGATCGACTCGGTGAACGCCTCCTGCTTCACGTGCAGCACCACGTCCTCGGGGGCGTGGGTGACATGGCTGCCGGTCACGTCCTCCTTGAGGTTGAGGAGCAGGTCCTCGCCCTCGGTCAGCACGTTGAAGGCGTCGATGTGCCCGTGGTCGAGGACCAGCGCCTCGGTCGGCTCGACGGGCACCTCGCGTTCCTCCTCGACGGGGAAGCACTGCGGCTCGGTGTCGCCGCCCCCGCTGGTGCCGGTCGAACCGCCGGTGCCGCCCGTGCCGTTGGACGCGTCGTCGGCGCTGCCGCCGCCGGAGCTACCGCCGGTGGTGCCGTCGCCGGTCGTGGTCCCGAACGTGGTGCCACCGCCGGTGGTGCTGCCACCGGTCTGGTCGCCCGGCTCCTCGCCGTCGTCGCCGCCCGTGCCGCCGGAGTCCCCGCCGGGGCCGCCCGGCTCCTCGCCGCCGTGGTCGTTGATCCGCACGGTCACCGGCGCCGAGCTGGCCACCACCAGGTGGTCCTCGTCCAGCAGTTCGGCCCTGAGCTGTTGGCCGTCCACCTCGGCGGTGCCGACGTAGCGGTCACCGTCGCCGCCAGGCGCGGCCTCCCACTCGGCGGCCGCGGAGTCCCGGCTGTACCAGTGGTAGTGGTCCAGCTCGGTCGCGACGTCGGGAACCGCCGTCAACTCGACCTGGTCGCCGGTGTGGTAATGGTCCGCCAGGCCCTCGACGGTCAGCCCGGTGGGTTCGGGGGCCGGCTCCTCCGGGTCGCCGACCTCGATGGTGTAAGTGGCGGGGTCGCTGGTGAGGGTGTCGCCGGTGGCCGGGTTGGTGGCGGTGGCCTGGACGTCGAGGGTGTAGCTGCCGGGGTCGCTGAAGGTCCACTGCGCGTGGGTGTGCGCGGGGGACTCCTCCCGGAGTGTGCCCGGGAGCTGGTAGCCCCCGTCGGTCAGCAGCGGGGTGACGGTGCCGAACCCGCTCAGGGTGTAGAGGAAGACGTCGCCGGGGCCGTCCACGGCGGTGATGTCGATCTCGACGTCGGTGTAGCCGCTGCCGGCGGTGCCGTTGGTGTCCCAGCCGGGCCAGATCAGCTCGGGGTTCTGGGTCAGCGGCAGGACGTAGCCGGCCGGCGAGCCCGGGTACTGCTCGGGGATCGCGTCGATCCAGGCCGCCTCCCTGACCCGCAGCAGCACGTCCTCGGGGGCGTGCCGGACGTGCGAGCCGGTCACGTCCTCGCTGAGGTCGAGGACGAGTTCGCCGCCCTCGACGGTGACGTTGAAGGCGTCGATGTGGCCGTGGTCCAGCACCAGCGGGTCGGCCGCCCGGGCGGTGCCCACGGCCCCGGCCAGCACCAGGGCCGAGGCGGTCAACCCGGCCAGGGCGGGGCGCCAACTCGGGCGTATGCGGGTGGTCATGGGGTGGGTCGCTCCTTCTGCTCGTTGGCCCGGGCGGCACGCGACGGAACGCCGGACCGGGCCGGCGCCGACAACGCGGCGGACGCCGGGGGTGAGGAGGCGGCGTGTGCGGCGGCAGTCTACGAAACGATAATCGTTTCCATCAAGCGGCCCGGGGTGCGCGGGATGGCCTGGCCGTCGCCCCCGCGGCGGGCGCCGGGCGTCACCCGACCGGATAACGCGAGCTGAGGAGGTGTGGGCGCCTGTCGGCGGGTGGTGAAGGTGGCGTGGACCTGTGTGACGCATGACACATGCGATGCCTGGGGGTGCTCGCGCCGAGCCCGACGGTGCGGGAGCGGTCGCTGCTGCCGGGGGTCGGCCGGCACGAGGTACGTCCGCCGATGCGCCCCCCGGCCGGTGGGCCGGGCCTGGACCGGGCGCGAGCAGGGTGGCGGCGTCCGTGCCTTGGCCGCAGCCCTGGGGCGCCGGGCGGCGGCACCCTCCCCATGGCCGGCTCGCCGTGGGACGATGACGGGACGTTGATGTGCTCGTACCCGGAGTGCCGGATTCGTTCATTGACGGAGGGCGGCGGCGCTCACAGGAGGGAACGCGATGGCTCGTCCGTCCGACTGGTCACCCCTCGACATGGACCGCGACCCGACTCCTGGCGACCCCGACGAAACGCGGGAACTGGCCGACGAGCTCCAGGAGTTCGCTGACGATGTCGGAGAGGCGCTGGCCAAGATCCGCGGCATGGCCTCCGATCGTGCGTTGCTGGACTGGGCCGGGTTGTCCGCCGACACCTTTCGCGCCGAGTTCGAGGGCGTGCCGGACAACCTCACCAAGCTGGAGGAGAGTTACTCCCTCTGTGCTCAGGCACTGGACGGCTACTGGCCGAAGCTGCAGACCGCCCAGGGCATGGCGGACCGGGCGTTGGACCGGGCAGTGGCCGCCCAGGCCGATCTGGCCAGTGCCCAATCGGCGTTGGGAGACGCGACGGACTGGGTCGGCCGTGCCGGCGAGGAATCCGAGCGCCTCCAACGGGAGGGCGAGCGGGCCGGTGTCGAGCCGCCGAACGAGGTCGACGTCCGCGCCGCGACCCGGGACCAGCAGGCGGCCGAGGCGGCGGCCAGCGCCGCCCGGGGCCGGGTCAACGATGCGGAGGAGCGACTTGCCGCTGCCCGCCAGCTCGCCCTGGACGCGCGGGAGATGCGGGAGGACGCGGCCCGCGAGTGCGCGCAGGGCATCGAGGAGGCCAGTGACGCCGGTATCCAGAACCGTAAATGGTGGCAGAACGTCATCAAGTGGGTCACCGACAACTGGGACACGCTCGTCCAGATCTGCAAGGTGATCGTCGCCGTCCTCGGCATCGTCGTGATGATCATCGGCGGCCCGCTCGCCTGGGTCGTTCTCGCCGCCGCCCTCGTCGTCCTCGCCGACACCCTCATCAAGTTCGCCAGAGGTGAAGCCGGGCTCCTCGACGTCGCCTTCGCCGCGCTGGACTGCATCCCCGGGATGAAGGGCCTGACCACCCTCGGTGGCCTCGCCCGCGGATTGAGGGGGGCGGCGAGCACCGGACTGCGGGGCCTGCAGCGGGGCGCGCTCGGGCTGGGGCGAAGCATCCGTCGGATGGGTCGTGGCGGGGACGACCTGGTCTGCCGGACCGACCCCGTCGACATGGCGACCGGCGAGATGGTCATGGACGACACCGACATCGAACTTCCCGGCGTGCTCCCGCTGGTGGTCCGCCGCCACTATCGCACCAGCCTGCGGGAAGGCACCTGGTTCGGGCCCTCCTGGGCTTCTACCCTGGATCAACGCCTGGTCCTGGACGACGGTGGTGCCCGGTTGGTCACCGACGACGGCATGATTCTGGACTTCCCCCGGCCGCTGGCCGATGAACCGGTGCTGCCCGTGGAGGGTCCACGCTGGGAGCTGACCTGGGAGTCACAGCCCGGCGGCCCGCTCGCCGTGCGGCAGCCCGAGACAGGGCGCACGCTGTACTTCGCACCTGTGTCGGGCCGCCGGGGCGGCGAGCTGCCCCTGACCGCGCTGGCCGACCGCAACGGCACGCGCATCAGGGTCGGTTACGGGTCGGACGGCGCGCCCGTCTCCCTTGTCCATGACGGGGGTTACCACGTGGAGATCACCACCGAGGGTGGGCGGGTGATCTCCCTTCGGCTGCGCGGCGCGGCGGACGATTCTGCTCTGGTGCGGTACGGCTACGACGAGCGGGGCAACCTCGCCGAGATCCATCACGCGCCCCACGAGCGACCCCGGCGCCTGTTCTACGACGACAGCCGGCGCATCGTGCGCTGGGAGGATCGCCTCGGCGACTGGTACCGCTACATCTACGACGAGCAGGGCCGCTGCGTGGCGACAGAAGGGAGGGGCGGCGTCCTCGCCAGCCGCATCAGCTACGACCTGAACTCCCGTCGCACACTGTTCACCGACTCCCTGGGCAACACCACCGTCTACGAGTGCAACGACTGCTATCAACTCGTCCGCGAGATCGACCCGTTGGGGCACCGCACCGAGCGCACTCACGACCGGTACGACCGACTGCTCTCCCTCACCGACGCCGCGGGGCACACCGTCAACCTGGAGTGGGACGCCCGCGGCAACCTCGTCGCCATCCGGCAACCGGACGGGACCGCGTCCACCGTCAGCTACAACGAGGCCGACCTGCCCGTGGAACGGCGGGCGCGGGACGGCGCGGTGTGGCGCACGGAGTGGGACACGCGCGGCAACTGTGTCGCGCTCACCGATCCCACCGGCGCGACGGCCACCCTCGCCTACGACCGGGTCGGTGCTCTGACGGAACTGACCGATGCCGGGGGCGGGGTCCACAGGTTCCGCAACGACGCGACGGGGCAACGAGTGTGGGCCAGCGACCCGCTGGGCGCGACCACGCACTACACCTACGACGCGTACGGCCGCCCCAGCACCGTCACCGACCCGCTGGGCCAGGTCACCCGGATGACCTGGACGGCCGACGGACTGCCGGCCTCGCGCACCACCCCGGACGGCGCCACCGAGTCCTGGGTCTACGACGGCGAGGGCAACCGCACCGGCCACACCAGTCCGTTCGGACTCACCACCCGGATGGAGTTCGGCCCGTTCGGTCGGCCCCTGTCACGTGTCACCCCGGACGGGGCACGGTACGCCTTCGCGCACGACACGGAGTTGCACCTCGTCCAAGTCGTCGACCCCGAGGGCCGCACCTGGGACTACACCTACGACGCCGGTGACCACCTCGCCTCGGAGACCGACTTCGACGGCCGCACCCTCCGCTACACCCACGACCCGCTGGGCCGCCTTCGTTCGCGGGTGAACCCGCTGGGGCAGACCGTCACCTTCGCCTACGACGGCACCGGCTGCCTGACCAGCAAGACGGTCGACGAGGTGGTCACCCACTACACCCACGACGCGGAAGGGCGTCTGCAGACGGCCACCAGCCCCGATGTGGTCCTCTCCCTCGCCTACGACCCGCTCGGGCGGCGCATCGAGGAAACCGTCAACGGGCGCACCCTGCGCACGGCCTACGACGTGCGGGGGCTGCCCGTTCAGCGCACCACGCCGGCCGGCATGACCAGCCGCTTCAGCCATGACGCGGGAGGCCGCCGCACCAGCGTCACGGTCGACGGCCACACCCTCTCCTCCCGGCACGACGCGGTGGGCCGCGAGGTCAGCCGCCATATCGGGAACCTCGGCCTGATCATGGAACAGACCTGGGACGCGAACCACCGCCTCACCGCCCAGACCCTGACTGGCCCCGACCGGCCCACGTGGGAGCGGCGTTACAACTACCGCGTTGATGGGCAGCCCCTGTCCTTGGTCGAGCGGACAGCCGGCCGCGAGACCGGGAGGCGGGAGGTCGAGCTGGACCCAGCCGGGCGAATCACCGAGGTGCGGGCGCACGGTTGGTCGGAACGCTATGCGTACGACGCCTCCGGCAATGTGACCCACGCGGACTGGCCCGCCTCCGCCTCTGCCCCCGAGGCCAGAGGCGAACGTGTCTTCACGGGTACCCGGGTCACCAGGGCTGGCTCCGTCTTCCACGAGTACGACGCCGCCGGCAGGGTGGTGCTGCGTGGCAGGAAACGGCTCTCCAGGAAACCGGACATTTGGCGCTACGACTGGGACGCCGAGGACCGCCTGGTCGGCGTGACCACCCCGGACGGCACCCGCTGGCGCTATCTGTACGACGCGCGGGGTCGGCGGGCGGCCAAGCGGCGGCTGGCCGCCGAAGGTACCCAGGTGGTCGAGGAGACGCACTTCACCTGGGACGACACGCATCTGGTCGAGCAGACCACCACAGGAGTGGACGGCCGCGAGTCCCTGACCCTCAGCTGGGAGCGGGACGGCACCCGCCCGCTGACCCAGACGGAGCGGCGTGCCACCGAAGCGCAGCGGGTCGTCGACGAACGCTTCTTCGCCGTCGTCACCGACCTGATCGGCACCCCGACCGAGCTGGTCACCGAGGACGGGGAGATCGCCTGGCGGCGCGATGCGACGCTCTGGGGCCTGGCCGTCGACGGCGGCGCGGCGACGACCGACACCCCGCTGCGCTTCCCCGGGCAGTACCACGACCGAGAAACGGAGTCGTACTACAACTACTTCCGCCACTACGACCCGACGACCGCCCGGTATCTCACGCCCGACCCGCTGGGCTTGGCCGCCGGGCCCAACCCGGCCGGCTACGTGCCCAACCCGTTGGTATGGATGGATTATCTGGGTCTCAAGTCCTGCTCCGAGATCCTGCGGGACAACCTGGCGCTCGACGGTCGCCCCGTCGGAACCGGCCAGGCCGCCGCCCACATCGTGCCCTCGGGTCTCACCAGGGGCAACGCCCCCAACATGAGGGCGCTGCTCAACCGGTACAACATCGACATCAACGAGGCCGCCAACGGTATTCCGCTGGGCCACAGTCGACCGCACAACTACACCCACACCAACGTGTACCTGAACCGGCTGGACAGCCATCTCCAGCAGTTCGTGGCGACGCGGGTGAGTCTGAACGTGTCCCCGGCCCAGATCACGGCGGACCTGCGCACCGAACTGCGTAGCATCGGCAGGCAGATCCAGGCCGAACTCAACGGACTCACGCCGAACCAGATCGCGAACAACCAGTCGAACCCGACGGACCACTGGACGAAACGCCCGTGACAGACACAAGCTCGCCCGAGACAGCCGCCGTGTACCGCCTTCTGCCGTCCTTGGTCGAGCAGACGCCCCTGCGCCTGGATGACGCGTCCCTGGCCGCGCTGGTCGACTGGCAGATCCACGGCGAGGCCAGGCCGACGCCCGACCGGGTGCGGGCCCAGTGGTACGAGGCGAACGGCGCCCGCGCGGCGGACTTCCCCTCCGGATACCCCGGGGCGCCCGTCCTCGGCCCGCGGCTGCTGCCCGCGTTGGCCGAGGCGATCCCGTCCGCCGGCGCCCTCGTCCCGGTGGAGATCGACGGTACCGAGGCTCACGGGTACCACCTCTTTCGGGTGGACGCTGTCGTCGACTGCGTCGACACCGCCCGTTCAACCGTCCGCTACGCCTCGACCGGCGAACTCGAACGCACCGTGCTGCGCCCCGAGGTGATCCCGACCGAACTGCCCGCGTTCCGCGTCCCCCAGTTCCCCACCGCCGTCCACTGGAACGCCTGGGCCGCGCTACGGCTGCGTGACCTCATCGGGGACGACCTGGAACTCCGCCTCGTCTGGTCCGCGGACCCCGGCCAGCGCCCCCACCCCAGCCCCTGGGGCTTCTGACCTCGCCACGCGTGGGCGGCCGGGGCGCGCGGGCCGCCTCCAGAGGAACGCGCGCACCCGGCCGCCTGGCCTTCGGGGACGGTGTGTTGAGCCCGCCGGGAGCGGCACCCCCCGAAGGCTTTAATGGTAACGGTTTTCATCTGGCTGGCAAGGTGACCCCCGCCAACGTCAGGACTCCGCCGCGCGCCCCAGCACATGGACGCCACCCGCCTCGACCGAACGGACCGCGAGCCCGACGGACGCCCACTCGGCCCGCAGCTCCGCCTCGCCCACCACCCACCAGCCGTAGTCCACCGTCACCCGGGAGACCACCCGCTCCGCGTCCAGCGTCTCGTACGTCATGTGCCAGACCAGGCTCTGCCGGCCCGCCGGCTCCGCCTCCGACCAACCGCGATAGGCGTGGTCACCGACCCGTACCGTCGGCCCGGCGGTGCGCGGCACGGCCTCAGCGCTGGTCGGCGGCGGGTTGTTGACCAGCACCAACCCGTCGGGGGCCAGCCGGTCGGCGACCAGCGCCCACAGCGCACGCCGGTCGTCCGGCGCCAGATGGCCCAGCATGTTGAGCGCCAGCACGGCCCGCGTCTCCTCGGGGAACGCGAACCCCAGCGCCTCATCCGCCACCACTGTCACCCGCTCGGCCAGCGCCGGATCGTCCATCAGCCGCGCCAGCAGCGCCGTCCGCATCGCCGCCGACGGCTCCACGGCGACGATCCGGGCCGCCGGCAGCGCCGCCGCCGCGATCCGGGTGCCGCGCCCCGACCCGGCGCCGAGGTCGACCACCGGGCCGCCGCCCGGGGCGAGCCGCGCCAGCGCGGCGGTCAACGACGGGCCTGCCTCCCGCCAGAAGCCGGCTATCAGGGGGTCGATGAACGGCGCGGACGCGGCATACGGATCGGTCATGAACTCTTCCCTCGGGTTCGGTCCTGGCTGACTGGTCTTCGGGCGGCGCGCCTCGGGTGCGGGGCGCCGGCGGTCACCGCGCCGTCCGCCGGGCGCGGCCGTGCCGCGCGGCGGCCCACAGCGCGAGGCCGGCGGCCGCGGCGGCCAGGGCGGCGACGCCGAGCGGGACGAAGTCGCCGCCGGTGCGGGCGAGTTCACCGGCGGGCCGGCCGTTCTCGGCGCCGGAGGTGCCGCCGGACGTGGGGGAGCCGGTCGCCGAACCGGCCGACGGGCCGTCGGCACCGCCGGCGTTCCCGTCCCCCTCACCGTTTCCGCTGTGGCCTGCCGCGCCGGGCCCGCCGGGCTGGCCCGGGCCCTCGGGTCCCTCCGACTCCCCGGGCTCCTCCGGCTGTCCCGGCTCACCCGGTCCGCCGGGTTCCCCCGGCTCGGTCGGCTTCCCGGGCTCCACGGGTTCTCCCGGCAGCTCGGGCGCACCGGGTTCCCCCGGCCCGCCCGGCCCGCCCGGCCCTCCCGGGTCCTCGGGTTGCCCGGGCTCGCCCGGCTCCTCCGGCGTCTCCGGCTCCTCGGGTTCCTCGGGGGCGGGGAGTTCGACCTCGTCGGGGTCCGGGTCGCCGACGACGGCGGTCAGGGTGCCGGTGTCCGAGACCCGTTCGCCCGTGGGCAGGGTGGCGCTCAGCTCCAGCCGGATGCGGTAGACCCCCTCCGTGGTGAAGAACCACAGCGGGTGGGCGTGCACGCCGGGCCGCAGTTCGACGGCGCCCGGTGCGGGTCGGGTGCCGTCGATGTCGATGCCGACCACGTTGCCCAGCTCGGGGTGGTCACGCCACTGGCCGAGGAAGAAACCCTCGGGGCCCTCGACCCCGGTGAACGTCGCGGTGACCGGGGAGGCGACCGCGTCCGCGGGCACCCCCTCGGTGTTCCAGCCCGGCCACAGCAGGCCGGCGGCGTAGGTGACGCTGTGGTCGACCCAGACGGTGTCGCCGACCCGCCCCAGCTGCTCGGGGACCCGGCCGGCCGCCGAGGCGGGTATCTGCCAGGCGTGCCGGGGGTCGAAGTGCAGGATGACGTCGTTGGGCTCCCGCCAGACCTCCTGGCCCGGCGTTGTGCCGTCCTTGATCCGGAACTCCAGCTGCCCGTCGTCCAGTTGGGCGGCGAGGTCCAGGTGCCCGCCGTCCAGCACCGCCCGCTCGCGCTCGACCACGGCGTCCTCGGCGGCGGCCGGCGCCGGGGCCAGCAGCAGCCCGCCGGTCAGCAGCCCCCCGGTCAGCAGGGCGCCGATCCTCGGCGCCACCCGCCCGCGTATCAGCCATGACATCGCGTCAACTCCTCCGTGTGGTGGCGGCAAGGCCGCTATCCGTGGGCCGCCGACGGTTGGCCGCCGCCCAGCGCGGGGGAGCCGGCCCCGGACTCGGCCGGAGCCGCCTCGGGTTGGCACGGGGCGCAGATCCCGGTGAGCTGCACCTGGTGTTCGAGGGCCGCGAACTCGCTGCTCCCGGCGACGTGTTCGACCCACTCCTCCAGCGCGGCCGAGTCGACCGGCCGGCTGGTGCCGCAGGAGCGGCAGATCAGGTAGTGCTGGTGGCCGTCGGCGGGACGCGGCCGGTAGAGGCGCTCGCCGCTCTCGTCCATGACGACGTCGGCGAGGCCGCCCTCCTCCAGCTCGCGGAGGGCCCGGTAGACGGTGGTCAGGCCGACGCGCACGCCGCGTGCGACGGCCAGGGCGTGCAGCTCGCGCGCCGAGACGAACTCCTCGTAGTCGGCCAGCACGCCGGCGACCGCCGCGCGGCGGCGGGCCGTGCGCGCGCCGAGCACGAGGTGGGCCTGCTGGCCACTCCGTCGGCGTCCCATGGCGGATCACCTCTCGCGGCTCGGGGGACCGATGATCGGCACCACCGTAGTTGGGGATGATTTCCATGTCTATCTCAGGGTGAAACGTCGGCGTGGCCGTGTCGGCTGTGATGTGACGCACGGCGAGGCCCACTTGGAGGCGCTTATTGAGAATGATTATCGTCTTTATGTCAGTGCACCATCACTCCTGATCAAGTGAGGTCACCCGTGCGTGTTCTGCGTAGCTCCCTGACCGTTGTCGGCGGCACGGCCGCCGCGCTCGCCTGCGCCTCCCTGGCCACCGCGGCCGCGGCGGCCCCCACCGTGCTCTCCACCGGCCATGTGGACGTCGTTGGCGTCGAGTTGGCGGACGGCGCCTTCCAGGTGCATGTCCACGACGATGACAGCGGCCTGGCGTACGACCCCGCCGACGTCGTCCTGGAGGCGCTGCCCGGCGCCGCCTACACCGTTCCCAACGACCCCTGCTACGCGTTCCTCGGTGCGGCCGGGGACACCGTCCACCGGCTGCCGCAGTCCCAGAACCCCGACCTGCTGTGGGCCGGCCTCTCCGCGCACATCGACGCGGGCGTGCTGGCGGGCGACGCCTTCACCGTCACCTGGAGAGCGTGACCGGACCCGGCGACTTCAGCGTCTACCAGGACGGCCTGTGCGCCGCCGACGCCCGGTTCTTCGACAGCGGCGACGGCATCGACGCGGCGGACGCCACCGAACTCGACGCCCACAGCCACGTGCACGCCAACTGGGCCTTCACCGAACCCGGCACCTACACCGTCGCGTTCACCGTCAGCGGCACCCTCGTCGACGGCACCGCCGTGCCGCCGGTGACCGAGGACTTCACCTTCACCGTCACCCCGTAACCGTCCCGGACCGACCCCCGGACCGACCCCCGGACCGACCCCCGGACCGGCCCCCGACCCGGCCGGCCGGGCCGGGGGCCACCGGCGTCACGCCCACACCGGGTGGTCGTGCTCGTGGTCGTGCTCGGCGGGCGGGGTGTCCCAGTCGGGGAACGGGTCGGCCAGCCGCGCCCAGGCCGCCGGGCCGGCGCGCCACTCGTCCTCCGCCAGCAGGCAGACTGACAGCTCGGCGTGCAGCGCCTCCCGCGCCAACTCGGTCCCGATGAAGACGAGTTCCTGCCCGTCCGCGAGCCCGCCAGCGGCCGGCGCCGCGCGCACCCCGGTGGGCTCGAACCGCGCGACGGACCCGGCCTGCGACCACAGCCCGGCGATGTCCGGCCGGCTCGCCAGCCAGAAGAAGCCCTTGGAACGCAGCACGGTGCCGAACGCCCCGCCGTCCAGCCGCTCGGTGACGAACCGCCACAGCCGCTCCGGGTGAAAGGGCCTCTCCGCGCGGAACAGCAGGCTGGAGATCCCGTACTCCTCCGTCTCCGGCACATGGTCCCCGTTCAGCTCGGCCAGCCAGCCCGGCGCCTCCTGGGCCCGGGCCAGGTCGAAGGCGCCGGTGCCGAGCAGCTCGCCCACCGGGACCCGGCCGTGGCTGGCACGCAGCACCCGCGCCGCCGGGTTGAGCCGGCGCAGCGCCGCCACCAGCCGGTCGGCCTCCGCCGCCGGCACCAGGTCGACCTTGTTGAGCAACAGCACGTCGGCGAACTCGACCTGGTCGGCGAGCAGGTCGCTGACCGTCCGCTCGTCGTCCGCGTACTGGTCCAGCCCCCGCTCGACCAGGCCGTCCCCGCGTCCCAGCTCGGTCAGGAAGTTGGCGGCGTCCACCACCGTGACCATGGTGTCCAGCCGGGCCAGGTCGCCCAGCGTCGCTCCGTCGTCCCGGGGGAACGAGAAGGTCGCGGCGACCGGCATCGGCTCGGAGATGCCGCTGGACTCGATCAGCAGGTAGTCGAACCGGCCGGCCCGCGCCAGCCGTTCGACCTCGGTCAACAGGTCGTCCCGCAGCGTGCAGCAGATGCACCCGTTGGTCATCTCGACCAGCCGTTCCTCGGTGCGGGAGAGCGCCCCGCCGTCGCGGACCAGCGCGGCGTCGATGTTGATCTCGCTCATGTCGTTGACGATGACGGCGACCCGCAGGCCCTCGCGGTTGCCGAGCACGTGGTTGAGCAGGGTGGTCTTGCCGGCGCCGAGGAAGCCGGAGAGCACGGTCACCGGCAGCCGGCCGTCCGGCGGGGGAGACGGCGTCGCCTCGGTGGCGCCGGGCTGGCCGGTGGTCGGATCTGGTGGGGGCATGGCGGGCTCGCCTTTCCTGGGGAGGGGATGGGGGTGGTTGGCGCGGTGCGCCCTACCGCTGGAAGCGCTGCCCGAGCCGGCGCCCCCGGTCCGTCGCCCGGTCCGTCGCCTGGTCGCGGTCGGCGCCCGCGCGGACCCCGGTGACCAGCAGCATCGGGTGGGTCAGGTAGTAGCCCGGCTCGTCCAGCGCGTAGCCGCCGCTGCCCGGCGTCATCAACTCCACCGCCCGGGCCAGTTCCGCCTCGCTCATCCCGGCCTCCCGGCCCCGATTCCGCGCCGCGTCCAGCAGCTCCGGCCAGACCACCCGCTCCAGGTAGGGGCGGGCCGTCGGGTCGGCGGCCAGCGGGAACGCCACCCGGGGCAGCAGCTCCACCCGGGTCTCCCGCAGCCCGGCCGCCAGCGTCCAGGACACCAACCGCTCGTTCTGGGTGGGCCCGTCGCCCGGCAGGCCCCAGTTCAACTGGGAGGCGACGCGCAGCTTCTGCTGCACCCAGGAGTGTCCTGGCAGGAACGTCGCCTGGTAGTAGTTGCTGCCGAAGAGCGCCAGCACGCCGCCCGGGTTGAGCGCCCCGGCCAGCGCCGCCACCGCGGCCTCCGGGTCGGGGAAGTTGCCCGGCCAGATCACGTCGCTGGCCCAGATCGCGTCGAACCCGGCGCCCGGCTCGGCCGCCTCGGCCAGCACCTCCAGCAGGTCGCCCCGGCGGGTCTCCGTCCGCTCGGCGACACCCTGCTCGGCGGCGTGCGCCTCGGCCAGCGCCAGCGCGTTGGCCTCCCGGTCCACGCCCAGCACCCGCGCGTCCGGGTCGGCGGCCCGCGCCAGCGCGACCAGCCCGCCGCCCGCGCCGGTGCCGGCGTCGAGTATCCGCCGCCGGCCGGCGAGTTCGAGGGAGCGCACGGCCCGCTCCACGGTCGGGGCGACGAAGGCCCGGTTGGTCAGCAGGTAGGTGGTGACGGTGTCGGTGGTCAGGTCTCTCATGGGCGCGACGCCTGTCTCCTCGGGGAAGCGAACCAGTACATGCAGATGAAAGTCATTTTCAGTATAGGGGTCCGGCGTGTGCCGCCCGCCCTCGCCTGCCGACGGCCACCGACCGCCCCGGGGGCTTTGTTAGGGTGCGGGGGCGGGGCGCTCCGGCCCCGCCGAGCCGTGACGGCCAGCGAGAGGAGCCCGGCGATGTCCCACCACCCCCTGACCACCCCGGCTCCCCGCCACCGCCGACCCGCCGCCCGCGCGCTGCGCCCGCTGGAGCGGCGGCCGATCGGCACCAACGGCTACGTCAGCACCTGGGGCGCGTTGACGGGCCTCTGCCCGCCGGCGGCGGGCTGACCCCCGCCGCCCCCGTACGCCCCACCCGGTCACCGGCGACGCGCCCGGGCCCCGCAACGGCGCCCCGCGCCGCCTCAGTTGACCGGCCGCCCCGCCCCGGAGCTGTTCTCGGATGCCCGCCCCCCGCACGTCTCGTGCCGCCCTGCCCGCCCACGCCCGACTGACCACCGCGCTGCGCTCGGACACGGTCAGCGGCGCGCTGCTCATCGCCGCCGCCCTCACCGCCCTGGTCTGGGCCAACTCCCCACTCGCCGACGCCTACACGTCCCTGCGCGACCTCCACGTCGGCCCCGCCGCGCTCCACCTGGACCTGCCCCTGCACGCCTGGGCGGCCGACGGGCTGCTGGCGGTGTTCTTCTTCATCGTCGGCAACGAACTCAAACACGAGCTGGTGCACGGCGAGTTGCGCGACCCGCGCCGTGCCGTCCTGCCCATCGTCGGCGCGCTCGGCGGGGTGCTGGTCCCGGCCGCCGTCTTCCTCGCCGTCAACGCCGGCGCCGGCGGCGGCGCGCTCGGCGGCTGGGGCATCCCGATGGCCACCGACATCGCCTTCGCCGTGGCCGTCCTCGCCGTCGTCGGCCGCCACCTGCCCGCCGCGCTCCGCACCTTCCTGCTCACCCTGGCCACCGTCGACGACATGGTCGCCGTCCTGGTGATCGCCGTCGCCTACACCAGCGGCCTGTCCCTCACCGCCCTGGGGCTGGCCGCCCTCGGCCTGGCCCTCTTCGGCTACCTCCAGAACGGGCGCGGCCCGGCCGTGACCCGGGTCCGGGCCCGCGTGCCCGGCTGGCTGCTCCTCGGCCCGCTGGCGCTGACCAGCTGGGCGCTGACCCACGCCTCCGGCGTGCACGCCACCATCGCCGGCGTCGCCATGGGCCTGCTAATGCGCACCACGACCCGCGACGGCGAGCCGACCAGCCCCTCCCACCGGGCGGAACGACTTCTGCGACCGGTCTCCGCCGGCCTCGCGCTGCCGGCCTTCGCCCTGCTGTCGGCCGGCGTCTCGCTCGCCGGCGCCGACGGGTTCTGGACCAGCGGCATCACCTGGGGCATCCTCGCCGGCCTGGTCGGCGGCAAGCTCGTCGGCATCCTCGGCGCCGTCTGGCTGACCGCCCGCTTCACCAGCGCGCACCTCAACCCCCGCCTGGGCTGGCCCGACATCGCCGGCCTCGCGGCCCTCGCCGGCATCGGCTGCACGGTCTCCCTGCTGATCGCCGAACTCTCCTACGCGGACCCGGCAGACCTCACCGAGGCCAAGGGCGCGATCCTCCTCGCCTCGGCCGTGGCATCCCTACTGGCCGCCGTCGTCCTGGGGGTGCGTGGTCGGCACCACCGTCAGCTGGCGATGCCGTCCACGTCCGGGATGTCGTAGCGGGCAACGGGCGTGCCGTCGGGGGTCAGGCAGCGGATGAAGTCCACTCGGTCGAGGCTTGGCAGCGAGGAGAAGGCACGCGGGTCGGCGGGTACGAGGCAGTTGATGAGGAACAGGTGGTGCAGCGCGGGAGGCGCGCTGCGGAGCGTGGTGAGCCAGGCGCCCACGTCGTGGCCGTAGAGGTACAGATAGTCCAGTCCCGTCATGCCCGCCAGTTCCTCGAAATCGCGAGGCACGCTACCGACGTCGCCGAGGAGTTGGACCTGCTCAAGCCTGGGGAGCGTGGTCAGCACCCGAAGGCTCGGCGAGTCGATTCCGTCATGGGACAGCAGGACTTCCCGCAACTTCGGCAACGTGTGCAGGACAGCCAGGTCCGCCTCCGCCGACACCCCGAGGCCGAGCCACTCCAGTTCCTTCAGCTCACCCAGCGGTTCGGCGGAGCGCACCCGGGTTTCGCCGAGCAGGGTGAGGCGCTCCAGCGCCGGTTGGGCAAGGAGCGCGGTCAGATTCGGCGTCTCACCCTGGTGGTTGCCCACCCACAGCTCCGTCAGGGGCGGCAGGTCGGTGGCGAAACCGAGCTCTCGCACCGGGGCGTTGACGTGCACGTGCGTCAGCGTGCGGAGCCGGCCGGCCGCGCGTAGTTGTCCCGAGTGGTTCAGCTGGACAGCGCGCTCCGCCAGCGGCAGTCGAAGCAGCACCGCGTCGACGTAGCCGTCCGCGTCGAAGTAGTCCCAGGCGGCGATCAGTTCGTTGATGACTCCGTCCCGCTCATCCCCCACGTACCCCGCCAGCAGCCGCAGTGCGTCCTCGCCGCCGATCAGGGCCACGGTGCGCACGGTCTGGGCCGCCGCCTTCTCCGTCAGGGCATCGAGCGAGGTGGGCAGCCGGCGCAGCAGGCCGGGGCCGACGGCGGCCAGGGCCGGGGGGTCGGTCTTGCGGCGGGCGGGGAGCAGGTGGGAGACGGCCCCGTCGAGGCGGGTGGCGAGGGTGTCGCCGACGGAGGGGAGGGTCTCCTGGCAGGCCGCCGCCAGCAGGCGGAGGGTGCGGGCGTGGCGGGGCTCGGCGTCGGCGCGGTCGAGGATGCCGTCGAGGAGTTCCTCGCGCTGGCGGGTGTTGGCGTGGCCGGCTGTCATGATGACCGTCTCCCGCCACTGGTCGAGGTGGGCACGGCCGACCAGGTTGCCGATCCGGTCCTCCTCGGCCGCCTCCTCGGCGGCCAGGTACTCCTGGAAGGTGCGGTGCACGAAGTCCACCCGGTCGGCCGCCGGGGAGCGCAACACCCCGGAGCGGTGCCGGAGTTGTTCCAGCACCCGGCCGCCGTCGAGCACGTCGAGGTGCCGCATCGCGCGCAGCTTGGCCGTGACGTAGCCGGCGGCGCGGTCCAGGTCGATCTCGCTGCGGTTGTTGTCGGACAGCCGCCAGGCCAGGTCGCGGAGCACCACCAGCTTGTCGCCGAGGCTGAGTTCGCTGTCCATGGCGCTGGGTACGTTGCGGTCGGCGTCCCGGTCGTGGACCAGGGCGTGCAGCGCGTTGCGGTACAACTCCATCCGGTCCCTGGGCAGATGCCGGCCCCGGTTGAGGTGCATCGCGCAGAGCATGGCGGCCAGCAGCGGCGTGCCGGCGAGGGACTGGAGGTGGGCCCGGTCCTTGAGGCTGGCCAGCAGTGACTGCTCGTACCGGGGCAACTCGTCGACCGGGCAGGGCAGTTCGTCGTCCAGCTCGCGGACCGCCTGGTGCCACTGGCGGACGAACGCGGCGAGGTCCGGCGGGGTCATCCGCTCCAGGTGCAGCGCGGTGAAGTCCTCCCGGCGCAGCCACTCGGCGCCGGCGGCGGCCGGCCGGGAGGTGACGACCACCCGCGCCTGGTACTGGCCGAGGAGCCTGCGCAACCAGTCGCGGACGGCCCGGCGTTCGCGCTCCAGCAGCTCGTCCACGCCGTCGATCAGCAGCAGCACCCGCCCTTCGGTGAGCTGCCGCTCGACCCAGCCGCGCGGCATGATGCCGGTGATCGGCCCGGCGATGCCGTCCAGCATGGCCTTCGGGTCCGGGAGGGCCCGGCCGCTGTACTCGCGGAGCTTGACCAGGATCGGGGTGAGCCCGTTCCAGCCGGCCAACTCGCCCTGGAACGAGCCGCGCGCGGCCATGATGGCCAGCCAGCGCAGCAGGGTGGTCTTGCCCGAGCCGGCCTCGCCGCGCAGCAGCACCCGGCTGGCGTCGCGCAGCGCGGCCTCGACGCGGGTGCCGGAGCCGTCGCCGGCGCCCGCGTGCTCCTCCCAGTCGCTCATGTCGGGCCGGGCGGCGGGCAGCGCCCGGGCTACTCGGCGGCGGCCCCCGTCGTCGCCGACGGCCCGCAGGCTGACATAGCCGACGGAGAGCCGCACCCGGGGCGCGGCGGCCTGCTCGGAGGTGCGGCGGAACAGCTCCACCTCGTCCAGGTCGCGGCTGACCAGTTCCAGGTACTGGCGGCGGAACGCGGTGTCCTGGTCGGTGCCGTCCGGGGCGAGGAGTGAACGGTCCGGGAGCCGCTCCAGCAGGCGCGCCACCTCGCCGCCGAGGGTCGCGGTCCTGGCCAGCAGCTCGCTGGTCGCCCGTTCCTGGAAGGCGGGCAGACTCCGCACGATGCGGACGTAGTACTCGACGCACTCGGCGAAGAGGATCTCGTAGAGTCGGGTCTCCGCCTCGTTGAGGCCGACCGGCCCCCGGACGGAGCCGGTGATGGCGCGGGTCAGCTCGGCGGGCTGCACGTTGTGGTCGAGCAGCGCCTCGTCGGAGAGGTCGGCCCGGGCGAAGGTGTCTGCGACGGCGTCGAGCACGGCCTGCCGGCCGCCGTCCTCCAGGCGGGAGAACGCGTGCCGGAGGAACGGCTCCAGCCGGTCGAAGACCGCGTTGGTGATCTGCTCGAACTGCTGCCTGACCTCGCGCTGGAGCCGCATGCCGGGCACCCGGAGCCGGATCAGCTCCTCCATCGGCAGCTGCCGTTCCTGCTCCCGGCGCTTGCCGCCCAGCCACCAGCGGCCCGCCGCCGTGGCCACCGTGCCGCCCAGCCGTAACGCCGCCGCCTCCGCGACCACGCGCACCCCTCCGCTCGTGTCCGTTCGCGCCCCCGCCTCGTGCGCTCGGGCCATTCTCGCAGCGGGCTCGGGGTGGGGGAGTACCCTTCAAGGAAAGGTTGAACGTTCAAGGAGGTCGCCGTGTCCGTCGCACCGCCCCCGACGCGCATGCCCGCGCTCTATCTCTCGCACGGCGCCCCGCCGCTGGCCGACGACGCGCTCTGGCCCGACCAGTTGGCCGCCTGGTCCGCCGAGCTGCCCCGGCCCACGGCGATCCTGATGATCTCGGCCCACTGGGAGGAGGCCCCGCTCGCCCTGAGCGCCACCAGCACGGTGCCGCTGGTCTACGACTTCTGGGGCTTCCCCCAGCACTACTACCAGGTCCAGTACGCCGCCCCCGGCGCCCCCGAGCTGGCCGAGTCCGTGCGCAAGCTGCTGCGCGCGCCCGGCCTGCCCGTGCAGGACGTGCCGGACCGCGGCCTGGACCACGGCGCCTACGTGCCGCTCGTCGAGATGTACCCGGACGCGGACATCCCGGTCCTCCAGATGTCGCTGCCCACCCTCGACCCGCGCCGGCTGATGGACATCGGGCAGCGGCTGGCGCCGCTGCGCGACGAGGGCGTGCTGATCGTCGGCTCCGGCTTCTTCACCCACAACCTCTCCGCGCTCGGCGGGCCCGGCGTGCCGGCCTGGTCGGCCGAGTTCGACGACTGGGGCCAGCGGGCGCTGGCGGCCGGCGACGTGGACGCGCTGCTCGACTTCACGCACGCCGCGCCGGCCGGCGCGCTGGCCCACCCGCGCACCGAGCACTTCGCCCCGCTCTTCGTGACGCTGGGCGTCGCGGACGCCGCCGGCGAGCTGGACACCCAGCGCAGCGTCATCGACGGTTTCTGGCTGGGCCTGGCCAAGCGGTCCGTCCAGTTCGGCTGACCTGACCTGCCCGGCCTGACCAGGCGGGGCGGCCGGCCCGGACCCGGCGGCCCGGCCACGGCTGGCCGGCCCGGCCGGCCCCGTGCCCCGGGTGCGTGGTCGCCGCCCCGGGCTCCCGGCACCCGGCCGGCCTGCCCCGTCCGGCCAACGCCCGGGCGCCGGCGCCCGGTTGCCCCGTCGGCTGGCGTCCGCCGCGCCCGTGAGGGCGCGTCGGGTCGGCATCGGCGGGACGTGCCGCCCGTCCGGGCGGTGCCGGCTCGTCCGGCGACTGGCCGAGGAGCACCTCGACCGCCTGCCGGGCCAGCTGCCGGGAGTCGGCCGCCACGTGGGCGACCGGCAAGCGCGGGCCCCGCGCACCACCTCGTTCTCGCCCATCGCGACCAGCGCGGCGCCGCGCCGGGCCGGACTTGAGGAGCGGCCGCATTCCCCGCTCGGCGACACCCGGCGTACGGGCCACGATGCCCCGGAGCCCATCTCCGTGGACGATGCGACCGGGGAGCGCGCGAGTGCCGGGCCAGCCGCCCTCGTCGTGGCGCGCCAACTCCCGCGCCAGCGGTCCCGGTTCGCGGGAGCCGGCGGTCAGCCGGCCGCGCTCCCGCCGCGAACCGGCGGCGTGCGGCGGGCCAGGCCACCGGGGGGCGTGCCGGGGCGCGGCGCGGGGGGCGGCGGGGGATAGTCCGGGCGGTGGCGCGTGGTGAAGGTGTGCCGCCCGGCGGTCACCTGCCGGGTGGTGCCGTCGGGCAGCCCGACCTCGGCGACCACCCCGGGCGGCACCTCGGCGTCGAGGGTGAACCGGTCGTCGTCGAGGCGCCAGGCCGAGGCGAGCCGCCCGTAGGGGGTCAGCAACGAGGCACTGGCCGCCGTCAGGCCGCCGCCGGGCCGGGGCCGGATGCCGGCGCGGCGGTAGCCGGGCGCCAGCGCGGTGAGGCCGCCGACGACGCGTTGCAGCCAGTCGGCGACCGCGCCGTACGCGTAGTGGTTGAACGACGTCATCTCGCCCGGGTTGACCGAGCCGTCGGGCAGCAGCGAGTCCCAGCGCTCCCACATGGTGGTCGCCCCCATCCGCACCTGGTAGCGGTAGGACGGCGGGCTGGGCTCGGCGAGCATCCGGTAGGCGACCTGGAGGTGCCCGTGCTCGGTGAGGGCGTCGAGCACGAACGGGGTGCCGGCGAAGCCGGTGCCGATCCGGTAGCCGGCCAGCTCCACCTGGCGCACCAGACGCCGCGCCGCGTGCGCCCGCGCGGCGTCGTCGGTGAGCAGGCCGAACGCGAGCGCCAGCGCGTACCCGGTCTGGGTCTCGCCCACCAGCCGGCCCGCCGGCGTGGTGTAGGTCCGCCGGAAGGCGGCGGCGACGCCGTCCGCGAGGGCGGCGTAGCGGCGGGCGTCCACGGTGCGGCCGAGCGCGGCGGCGGCCCGGGCCAGCAGCCGCGCGGAGCGGGCGAACCAGGCGGTGGCCACCAGGTCGGGGTCGGTGCGGGCGGCGGCCGGCTCGTCGGGGGGCGCGGCCGGGTCGAGCCAGTCGCCCAACTGCGGGTCGCCCTCCCAGACGAGCGCTTCGCCGGCCCGCCGGTGGACGAGATCGACCCAGGCGGTCATGCTCGGCCAGGCCCGTTCGAGGACCAGCGGGTCGCCGTAGCGCTCGTAGAGCGTCCAGGGCACGACGACGGCCGCGTCGCCCCAGACCGCGACCGGCCCGGTGGGGACGGACAGCGACGGCACGGTGAGCGGCGGCGCGCCGCCGTTCTCCTCCTGTTCGACGGCCAGGTCGGCGAGCCAGGAGGACAGGAAGCCCGCGCAGTCGTAGAGGCCGGTGGCGGCGGGCGCGAAGACGGCGATGTCGCCGGTCCAGCCGAGGCGTTCGTCGCGCTGCGGGCAGTCGGTTGGCAGGTCGACCGCGTTGCCGCGCAGGCTCCAGCGGGCGTTCTCCCACAGCCGGGTCAGCTCCGGGTCGGAGCAGTCGAAGGCCCCGGTGCGCCGCAGGTCGGAGTGGACGACGACGGCCCGGACGTCCTCGACGCGGACGTCGGGGTGGTCGGTGGTCACCTCGGCGTGCCGGAAGCCGTGCAGGGTGAAGTCCGGCTGCCAGGTATGGGGTTGGCCGCCCAGGAGGAGCCGGTCGGTGGCCCGGGCGCTGCGCAGCGGGCGGGTCGCGAGCCGGCCGTCCCGCTCCAGCACCTCGGCGTGGCGGAGGGTCACCGACGCGCCGGGCGGCCCGGAGACGCGCAGCCGCAGCACGCCCACCAGGTTCTGCCCGAAGTCGTGCCGGGTGGTCAGCTCGTCCACGACCCGGGATGCCACGGGGGCGCGTGTCTCGACCGGCCGGACCGGCGGGCCCTGCGGGGCGACCAGCGGCAGCGGCCCGGTGTCGAGGACCTCGACCGGGGTCCAGGCCGCCGGCCGGTGCCGCTCGTCGCGGGTCTCGCCGTCGTAGAAGGAGGCCGCCAGGACGGGGGAGGCGGCGGCCTGCCAGAACTCGTCGGTGACCACGGCGAGTTGGCGGCCGTCCTCGTACCCCACCTCCAGCCGCGCGCACACCCCGGTCCGCCCGCCGTACGCCTGGTCGAAGCGCACGTCAGCGGTGAGCCGGCCGCGGTACCAGCCGTCGGCGAGGGCGACGACGAGGGTGTTGCCGCCGGCCCGCAGCAGGTCGGTGACGTCGTGCGTGTGGTACCGCAGCCGGTGGTGGTAGCTGGTCCAGCCGGGGGCCAGCAGGTCGGTGCCGACGCGGGCGCCGTTGAGGTGCGCGAGGTGCACGCCCCACGAGGTGAGGTACAGCCGGGCGCGCCGCACCGGCGCGGACAGCTCGATCGCACGCCGCAGTTGGGCGGCCGCGCCCTGCTGGGCGACGCCGGCGGCGGGCGCCACCATGCGTGACGCCCCCCAGTCGTCCGGGTGCAGCAGCCCGGCCTCGACCGCCGCCGGGTCGCTCCACGGGCCGACGTCGGTCCCGGCGACGGCGCGCGCCCGCACCACCCGCCGCTCGCGCGAGGCCAGCGGCGGGAACGGCCAGGGCGCGAGGACCTGGTCAGGTCCGGGGACCCGGGCCCGGCGGGTGCCGGTCTCGCCGCTCGCCTCGATCTCGACCCACTCCGGCACGCGCTCGGTGCCCGCGTAACGCCAGGACAGTCGGGGCCGGCTCTTCCCGATGCCCAGGGCCTCGCGGTGGTGCTCTATCCGGAGGCCGACAACTCCGGCCACCCGCGTCACGTGTGTCGTCATGGTCAGCCCTTCACCGAACCGAGCAGGATCCCCTTGGCGAAGTGCCGTTGCAGGAAGGGGTAGAAGAAAAGGATCGGCAGCGTCGCGAGCACGATGGTCGCGAACTTGACGCCCTGTTCCGGGGGAATGTAGTGGGGGTTGACGCTCCCCAGCGTGTTGCTCAGTTCGGTGGAGATCGTCACCTGCCGGACCAGCATCTGCAGCGTCCACATCGAGGAGTCCCTGATGTAGAGCAGGGGGGACATGAAGTCGTTCCAGATGCCCACCGCGTAGAAGAGGGAGAACGTCGCCAGGATCGGCTTGGAGAGCGGCAGCACGACGCGGAAGAAGACGCCGATCTCCGAGCATCCGTCGATGCGGGCCGCTTCCAGGAGTTCCTCCGGGAGTTCCTGGAAGAAGTTCTTCACGATGATGAGGTAGAAGGGGCTGATCGCCATCGGGAGGACCAGCGCCCAGTAGGTGTTGACCAGCCCGAGGGAGTCGACCACCAGATAGGTGGGCACCAGTCCGCCGCCGAACACCAGGGTGAACACGACGATGTTGATCAGGAAGCGGCGCCCGGGCAGATAGCGCATCGCCAGCGGATAGGCCATCGTGAAGGTGAGCAGGAGTTGGAGCAGCGTGCCGAAGAGCGTGACCAAAACGGTGATCACCACGCTGCGGAGGAAGGCGTCGGTCGAGAAGACGTACGCGTAGGCGTCCGTGACGATGTCGTTCGGCCACAGGAAGAAGGGCCGCGCGGAGATCTCCGACTCGGTCGCGAAGGAGCCGGCCAGCACGTAGAGGAAGGGCAGCACCATCGCGACGGCGAGCCCGATCAGCAGGGCCGCGTTCGCGAGGTCGAAGGCGCGGCCGGCGGGGGTGTTGTTCTTGACTGCCATGACCACTCCTTCTAGAACAGGGTGCTCTGCTTGAACCGTTTCGCGAGCCAGTTGGTGCCGAAGACGAGGATGAGTCCGACGATTCCCTTGAAAAGGCCGACGGCGGTCGAGTAGGAGTACTGGCCGCCCTCGATTCCGGTGAAGTACACGTACGTGTCGAACACGTCGGCCACGTCCCGGTTCAGCGCGTTGCTCATCAGGTAGATCTGTTCGAAACCGGTGTCCATGATGCTGCTGCTGGTGAGAATGAGCATGATGATGATGGTGCTGCGGAGCGCGGGCAGCGTGATGTGCCAGGTCTGCCGGAGACGGCCGGCGCCGTCGATCCGCGCCGCCTCGTAGAGATTGGCGTCCACGCCCGCGAGGGCGGCGAGATAGATGATGGTGCCCCAGCCGATTCCCTTCCAGAGCGTCTGGAGGATGATCATCGGGCGGAACCAGCCGGGGTCAGACAGGAAGTCGAACGGTCCGCCGAACACGTTCTCGGCGAGCAGGGTCACCGGCCCGTCGCCGAGCGCGAACAGCAGATAGGTCAACGAGGCGACGATCGCCCAGGACAGGAAGTGCGGGATGTAGATCGCCGTCTGGATCATCCGCTTGAGCAGGGACCGCCGCACCTCGTTGAGCATCAGCGCGACCACGATCGGCGCCGGGAACACGATGACGAGGTGCAGGAACGCCAGGATCAGCGTGTTGCCCAGGATGCGGGGGAAGTCCGGCGAGCTGAACAGCCGCTCGAAGTGCTCGGTGCCCACCCAGGGGCTCTCGTTCCAGCCCAGGAACGGGACGTAGTCCTTGAACGCGAGCGTCACGCCGTACATCGGGGCGTACTTGAAGACGACGAAGTAGATCAGGCCGGGCGCCAGCAGGACGTAGAGCCACCGGTAACGCCACAGGCGGGCACGGAGCCGGGCGTTGCCCCCGGCCGGGGGCGCGGGGCGCTCCCGCGGGACGGCCCGCTCCGGAGCGATCGCTGACATGCCGCGCTCCCTTTCGATGAATTGATTCATGAGGTGGGGGTGGGGACGCACCCGCGGCGCGCCCCCGGACCGCGTCAGTTCGCCTGGCCGTGCAGCTCGTTGATGTCGTCGACGATGTCCTGGCCGCCCTCGTCGAACCACCGGTCGATCTCGGCCCGGAACTCGTCCTCACTGATCACGCCGGACAAGTACTTCATCCGGGCGTCGGTGACGATCAACCCCAACTGGGCGCCGCGCTGCGCCTGCACCTCGGAGAAGTACGGGTAGGCGGGGTTGCGCACGGCGTGCTCCGCGTCCACCTCGGCCGCCGCCTCGATGGTCGCCACCAGCTGCCGCATCGGCGCGCCGGCCGCCCGGGTGGGGAGCCAGTGCTGCTCGCCGGCCCCGCTCTGCCAGAGGGTGAACGCGCTCAGGTCGGACTGGATCGTCCGGTCCTCGTTGGTCTCCTGGACCGGCTGGGCGTAGCCGTCGACCTCGGTGAAGGTCTCCCCCTCCACCCCGTTCCTGGTCAGGAGCTGGCCCTCCGGGCTCGCCAGCCGGTCGAGCACGGACAGCACCCGGTCGAGCATCTCCTCGGTGGGCACCGCGGACCGGGAGATGGCGACCACGCTGCCCGTGTGGTTGAACAGCGCGCGCCGCTCGCCGTCCGGCCCGAGCAGGCTGCCGGTGGCCGTCACGTAGTCGCCGCCGTGTCCGGGATCGCGCTGCTCGAAGGCGTTCATCAGGTCCCTCGGGCGGTTGCTGACGTCGATGATGATCCCACCCTCCCCGTTGACGAACACGTCGTTCCAGCGGAGGCCGTCGAAGGTCGCGAAACCGGGGTTGACCAGGCCGTCCTCGACCATGCCCCGCAGGAAGCGGTTGGCCTCGAAGAACTCCTCGGTGGTGAAGCTCGGCACCAGCTCGCCGTCGACCTCGCCCCAGCCGTTGGGGGCCCCGAACCACGACTCCAGCTGCGCGTAGGGGGTGACGGCCTCCAACGGACTCCAACTGGCCATGATCAGGCCGTAGGTGTCGTCCTGTCCGTTGCCGTCCGGGTCGTCCTCGGTGAACGCCCGTGCCACCTCGTGGAGTTCGTCGGTGGTCTCGGGCACGTCGAGGCCGAGGTTGGCCAGCCAGTCCTCGCGGAACATCACCGTGCCGCGGATCGGCTGGGACCACTGCGGGACCCCGTACAGCACGCCGTTGACCATGCTGTCCCGGAGATCGGCCTCCGCCGGCAGCAGGTTCGGGTAGTCGCGGATCCGCTCCGTGAGGTCCCAGAACGCGCCGGCCCGCGCGGCCTGGGTGAACGTCGGTTCCTTGGCGTCGGTGACCAGCAGCGCGGGGATGTCGCCCGAGGCGATGGTCGTGGTCAGCCGGTCCCGGTAGTTCGACGCCGGCGCGAAGTCGATGTCGAGTTCGACGCCGGCGAACTCCTCCACGTGCCGCCACACGTAGCCGTCCTCGGCCGGCGCCTGCCCGAGGAGCTGCACCATCACGGTCAGCCGTGAGACGTCCTCGTCGAGGGCGTTGGACCCACCACCGCCGCCGCAGGCGGTGACGGAGACGAGCGAGGCGGCAAGGGCGGTGACAACTCCGGTGCGCCGGAGGTGCTTTCCTGTCATTCCGGGGTCCTCCTGGTACTAGCGGGTGCTGAGCGGCTGGGTGGGCAGGGCGAGGGCCGGTGCGGCGGCGCGGGGCTCCGTGCGGCGCTCCTCGTTGTCGGCGAAGAACCGCAGGCACAGGCAGGTGCTGGCGGCCCACCAGCCGCCGATGGCGACGGCGCCGAGCACCGGGACGGCCGCCACCGCGTAGCTCAGGCCGAGCGCGGTGAAGGCGAGCAGCACGCTGGACGCGGGGCGGGCCAGCACCAGCCGGGTGGCCAGCGGGGTGACCCGCCACGGCGGCACCGTGTAGTGGGCCGCCAGCGGCGCCGCCCAGGCCAGTGCGGTCCCGGCCAGCGCGAAACCGGCGAGGGTCAGCAGCCGGCCTCCCGTGGCCCCCGGGCCCAGCGCGCTGAACCACAGGTAGTTGGCGGCCAGGGTCACCGTCACGAACACCAGGGGGAAAACGGCGAGTTGCGAGGCCAGGAAGCCGCGGGCCCAGATCCGGGCGCCGTCCCGCCAGATCCGGTCCCGCCGGCCCAGGACCCGCTCCCGCACCAGCGTCGCCGCCGCCACGCTGGCCGGCGCGACCCCGAGCAACACGCCCCCGGCCAGGGTGAAGACGGCCCAGAACGCCGACAGTGACAGCACCCAGAGGAACCAGTCGGCGGCCGTGGTCAGCGGGGTCCCCGCACGCCCGGCCGCGCGGCACCGCCCGGCCGCTCCGCTCGCCGGCGGCGCGTCGCCCCAGCCGCTCGGGCGGGGCGGGGCGGCAGGCAGGCCGAGTGTGGCACTGGCGGCTCCGGCGGTGGGGGCGGGCGGCCCCTCCTCGCGGTCGGTCGCGGTCGTCGTTGACGTCATCGCCCTGCCTTCTGTCGGCTCGCGCCGGCGTCCCACGCCCGCGTTCGATACGCATCGACCCGATGCGTAAGTGCGACCCTAGCCCCGAGGTGCGAGAACGGGAAGGGTCTTGCCGACGGAAAGAGCAAGTCGCCGCCGCTCCCCCTCGTCGCCCGGTGCGGTCCGCTCGGCCGGCGCCCGTGGGGTGGCCTGGCAAAAGGCCAGCGCAGTACGGGCTTTCCTGGCGGGCGAAGGGCTACCCGAGGCCGGCGGCCCGGCGTCCGGTGGGCCCGCGGTGCAGTCCTTCGAAAAGTGTCACAACCTTGCCGAATGATAAGGTCGGGCCCCGTACGGTGCGGCGGTTCAGGCGGCTCGTTCCTTCCGACCACCTGCCGTCCGCAATCAAGAGACGGGCGAAAGGCTGCGGATGAGTGAGCGTCTGGGTTCGGCGGTGACGGTTCCCGTCGCGACGGGTGAGGCGTGGTGGGGCGGGGTCGCGGCGGACGGGCTGGCCATGCCGTTCCGCGACGGCTACCGCGCCGACCTGCGTGACCTCGGCGGCAACCAGGGCATGCCGCTGCTGCTCTCCAGCCACGGCCGCACCGTCTGGTCCGACCGGCCCTTCGCCTTCGAGGTCGCCCACGGGGCGCTCCACATCAGGACCGACCCGGCCGCCGGCGTGGTGCTCGCCCACGACCAGGGCGACCTGGCAGGCGCCTACCGCTCCCTGGCCCGCACGCACTTCCCGCCCCGGGGGCGGACCCCGGACCCGCTGCTGTTCACCGCCCCGCAGTACAACCTGTGGATCGAGACCCTGTTCCACCCCACCCAGCAGGGCGTTCTCGACTACGCCCGCGCGGTGTTGGAGCACGGTCTGCCGCCCGGCGTGCTGATGATCGACGACCAGTGGCACGAGGCGTACGGCACCTGGAGCTTCCACTCGGGCCGGTTCCCCGACCCGGCCGGCATGATCGCCGAGCTGCACGAGCTGGGCTTCACGGTGATGCTCTGGCTCGTGCCCTATGTGACCCCCGACTCCGAGGTCTTCCGCGCGCTGCGCTCCGCCGGACTGCTGGTCAGGGACGGGCGTGGCCGGGTCGCCGTCGGCGAGTGGTGGAACGGGTTCGGCGCCGCGCTCGACCTCCTCAACCCCGACGCCCGGCGCTGGCTCTCGGCCGCGCTCGGGGAGCTGACCCAACTCGGCGTGGACGGCTTCAAGTTCGACGGCGGAGAGCCCCCGTTCTACGCCGCCATCGGCTGCGCCGACCCGCACGCCTACACCGTCGCCTGGAACCAGTTCGGGCTGCGGTACCGGCTCAACGAGTTCCGCGACGCCTGGCTGGCGGCCAGCCTGCCGCTCGCCCAGCGCCAGCGCGACAAGCGACACGCCTGGCAGGGCAGCGACGGGCTGGCGGCGCTGGTCCCCAACGCGCTGGCCCAGTCCCTGACCGGACACGCCTACATCTGCCCGGACATGATCGGCGGCGGCGAGTACCAGTCGTTCGGGAGTGCCACCTTCGACCCGGAGCTGTTCGTCCGCTCCGCGCAGGCCTCGGCGCTCTTCCCGATGATGCAGTTCTCCGCCGCGCCCTGGCGGCTGCTGGACGCCGAACACCTCGGCTACTGCCGAGACGCGGCCCGGCTGCACGAGCGCCTCGGCCCGGAGATCCTCGCCCTGGCCGAGGAGTCGGCCCGCACCGGCGAACCGATCATCCGGCCACTGGAGTTCGACCACCCGGGACACGGCTACGCCCCGATCACCGACCAGTTCCTGCTCGGCCCCGACATCCTGGTCGCCCCCGTCACCGAGCCCGGAGCCACCAGCCGGCGCGTCACCGTCCCGCCGGGGCGCTGGCGCGCCGACGACGACGGTCAGGAGATCGAGGGCCCCACCACCGTCGAGGTGGCCGCGCCCCTCGCCCGCCTCCCCTGGTTCCGCCGCGTCCCCCCGGCCCCGGCGGACACCTGACCGCGCCCCCCCGCCGCTCGTTTCACGCGACCGCCCCGACCGCCCCGACCGCCGAATCTCCGGCGGTCGGGGCGGTCTGGGCGGCTGCGTGCGCCGCGCGCGTCCGGCGCCGCGTCAGGGCGCGGCGTCCGCGCCGTCCGGCTCCGTGCGGCGGTCCAGGATCAGCGACCGCGGCCCCCGGTAGGTCCGGCCCCGGTGCCGGAAGGCGTGCCCGGCGGGGATGTCCACCCGCAACTGCTCGCGGGTGACCAGCACCCCGATCTCGCCGCCCGGCACCGGGACGACGGCGCCGGCCCAGTCGAGCGCGCCGAGCGAGGGCGTGACGGTGAACGTGCCCCAGCCGGCCCCGCCGGGCCGGACGCCGCACACGATCTCCGGCAGCAGCCGCGCGGGCCCGGCGGCCCAGGCGTGGCACAGGCTCTTGCCGAAGGGTCGGCCGTACATGCCGTACGGTCCGGCCTCCGGCTCGTGGAACTCCTCCCAGAACGTGGTCGCCCCCGCCCGGAGCATGCCGCCCCACAGCCGCCGCAGCCTGGCGACCGCCGCGTCGGGGTGGCCGGCCCGGGCGAGCGCGCCCAGGGCGAACGCGGTGACGAACGGAGTCCGCGTCCGCGGCCCGTCGAGCAGCACCCGCGCCACACCGGCCGGGACGTCACCGTCCCCCATGACCCCCGAGGCCACGGCGAACAGGTTCGGGTAGGGGGTGCCGGCGGGGGAGTCTTCCAGGTACTCCCGCCACGCCTCCGCCGCCGGGTCCCAGGCCCGCTCGTACAGCGTGGCCCGGAGCCGGCCGGCGACCTCCGCCCACGTCGACCAGCCGGGGTGCCCGGCGGCCCGCAGCACGTCGCTCGCGCTGGTCAGCGCCCAGTACCAGAGCAGTTGCAGCGCGGTGCTGTCCCGTTCCGGGTCGATGTCCACCTGCCAGTCGATGAACACCGGCTTGTCATAGGCGTCGTCGCCCGGCACCGGCCGGAGCACACCGTCCGGGCCGGCCTCGGCGTGCAGCCGCTCGACGAACGCGTGCAGCCGGGCGGCGTTCTCCCGCAGGTAGCCGCCCGCGTCGAAGTAGCGCGCGTAGTCCGCCGTGCAGATCAGCCACCACAGCGAGTAGTCGACGATCCCGTTGACATAGCCGGACCGGTTCTGGCCCAGCGCGACCAGCCCGCGCTCCACGATCTCCGCGTCGCCGAAGGCGAACGCGCTGGCCGGGGCGCCGAGCGCGAGATCCCCCATCCAAGGCATCCGGTCCCGCTTGATGCCGTCCACGATCAGCCCGTGGGCACACTGCCGCAGCGTGTAGACACTGGTCACCCAGATGTCGGTCAGCACCTCGTCGGAGCAGGCGAACGCCCCCCGGCGGCGCACCGGATATGCCCGCGCCGCCACCTCCACCCGCTCGACCGTCGCGTCCCGCACCGAGAGGTAACGCAGCCCCAGCTCGTGCACGGACTCCCAACTCCCGTCCGCGCGCTGCCGCATGTCGTGGTACTGCTCCTCGCCGTGCCCGGCCGCCGCCTCGGCCGGCGACTCGCCGGCGAAGACCCGCGGCACGCCACCCGCGCACCGGATGACCACCCGGCCGAGCACCTCGGCCGGCAGCACGAACAGGTCGCCCTCCCGCCGCATTGGCAGCCGCCACACCGGGTTGCGCACCTGGTCGGGCGGGATGCGTGGCGTGCCCGGGGCGGCCGAGGCCGCCGCCCAGGCCACCCCGTTGGCGCTGACTTCCAGCCCGATCGTCGTCGCGCCGGCCCCGACGACCGTCACCCCGGCCGGGGCGGTGCCGTCCGTCACCACCCGGAACGTCCACGGCCCGGGCGCGGCCGCGACGAGACGGACCGGGCTGTTCCTGGCGGTCTCGGTGGTCTCGGTGGTCTCGGTGGTTTCGGTGGTTTCGGGGGTTCGGAGGGTCACGCCTGGGCCCGGGTGGACGCCCCCCGTCGCTCGCACGACCAGTTCCCTGGTCTCGGCCGGGACCCGGAAGTGCGCGACCGGGACCAGCGGCCCGTAGTTCAACGCGAACCCCACGTCGCGGGCGGCGGCGAAGCCCTCCCGCACCAGCCGGTGCAGCACACCCAACTCCCACTGCCCGGGCAGCGCCAGCCACGGTTGCGACGGCGCGTCGGAGCCCGGGTCGTCCGGCAGCGGGTCATAGGTGCGGGCCCGCGTGAGCCGCGCGATGTCCGCGGGTGTCTGGGGCGGTGTCTCCGGTGCCGTCTCCGGCGGTGCCTTGGGGGTCAACGTCGGCTCTCCTCCGGGGACGGTGCCTGGCCTGTCGATGCGTATCGATAGTAGTGCGTGGTGGTCGCGACCGCACGCCCGGCCGAACTGCGCTGTGGTCGGCGGGACTTGTCCGTCACCGCGGGTGGTGGGTGTTGCGGGTGAGTCGGTTGGCTGCTTGGTGGAGTGTGTGGCGGGTGGCTTCTGGGGTGAGGGCGTGGGTGTGGAGGTGGTGGAGGAGGGTGTGGGGTGGGGTGGTGGTCCAGGTGGTGTGGTGGGTGTGGTGGGCGTAGAGGCGGTGGTGGGGGCGGTTGATTTCGGTGAGGGTGCCGGGGTGGTGGGTGGGGCCGGCGTCGAGGGGGACGATGCGGAGGGTGTAGTTCGCTCGGTGGCTGAGGTGGTGGAGGGTGTGGAGTTGGTGGGCGAGGGTGTGGGGTGGGACGAGGGTGCGGTGGAGGATCGACTCGTCGAGGTAGAGGGTGGTGGGGCGGTGGGTTGGGGTGGGCGTGGCGGGAAGTTGAGGATGGGAGTCGGGGTGCGCCTCTGCTGACTCGGTGGTGGTGGGCAGGGCGGCTCGGTAGTCGTTGGTCTGGAAGGGGGGTGGGATGAGTTGGGTGGTGTAGTAGAGGAGGCTGGTGGCTCCGGTTTCGGTGGCGGTGCGGCGGGTGTGGTGGCCGGGCTGGGTGTCGTGCAGCACGGTTGACTCCTCCGTTGTTGGGGTGAGGAGTTGGGCGAGGTGGGTGCGGCAGGGTGTGCAGGTGAGTCCGTAGGCAGCGGCCAGCCGGTGGACGTTGTCGGCGCTGGGTTGGTGGAGGCCGTTCTCGATGCGGCTGATCTTGGCGGTGGATGCGTTGATGAGGGTGGCGGCGTGGTGGAGGGTGAGGTTGCGGTGGGTGCGGACGGCCCTGAGGTAGGCGCCGACGATGACGTGCCCCAACGACACGGCGGTCCTTTCTTTCGGCCGGGTGGGCCCGGCTGCCCCTGCGACAGGGCAGCCGGGCGTGTGAGTGGTCAGTGGAAGGCGGCCTCGGGCCGGTCCCCGTCCACCAGGAGGGGGAGGGCGTGGCGGCGGCCGGCGGAGATGATGGCGTACTGGTAGAGCCCGGGCGGCTCGTGCAGCTCCCGCAACGGCACCCAACCGGCCCGCGGACTCGGGTCCAGCGACGGCACATCCGGCAACGTGTCCCCGTCCAACACATAGGTCAGGCCGATGACCGCACCCTTGGCATCCGTCCTCGTGGTCAACGCGAGGACCTCCGTCAACGCCCGGTCATAGCCGGTCGTCGCCATCAGGTACTCACGGGCGGTGGCGATCGGGCACTGGCCGGCCGGAACGGTGCCGTGCGGCAACACCCAACCCTCGCCGCTGCCGTCCTCCTTCTCCCCCCGCACCATCAACGCGTGATTACACCGCGTGGTAGCCAGCACATGAAACGAGACGCCGATGGACATGGCGGTAACTCCCCTTCGAACAGACGACATTCAGTGAGTGGTGAGGACGGGCAGCAGCCCGGACAGTGCGGTCAGCAGGCACATCAGACCGACGAACGCCGGCCCCGCCGCCCGGTCCAGAAACCCCGCGACCGGACTCGCCCGCCCACCGCCACCACCGGCCTCACCCGCCTCCGGTCGACGCACCACCCGCCAGTGCTTCTCGGTCCGGAACAAGAACCGTGCGTGCTCCGGGTTCCCCGCCGTGTGGTGCAGCGACCACACCGCCACCGGCAGCGAATCGTCATCGAAGAGCGGCGACTGCTCCCCGCAACTCGCGCACTCCGCCCCGAAGATCGCCTCCGGCGCACCGGCGCCGCGTTCCTCACACAGCACCCAGTCCGCACCCCGCACGATGGATATCGCCTGGTTGTCGGTCACGACGACCGCCTCTCTTCCGTTCCTGTTCCGGCTGGCGCAAGTAACTGGCCGGCGGTGGTGGCCAGTTGTGTGAACCGCGCCCCGAAAGCCGTCCGCGCCCTGCGGTGGCGGCCCCGGTAACGCGCCACCGGCCGCGGGGTGGTGTCGGCCGCCGACGGGTAGAGCGGCATCGGCCGCCCCAGCCCGTCCACCGGGGCGTCCCACGACGCCTCCGCGAAGTCCCAGGCCATCGAGTGGAGTTGCCCCAGACATGGGTTGCACGCGTACAACGGTGCGGCGACTCCGTTGGTGGTCACGCCCCCGATCCACAGCACCGCTCTGACCTGGTGCCCGCAGGAGAACCAGCACGGGCCGAAGGCCCAGTGCTCGGCTGGCGCCACCCCCGGTCCCGAGGGCTGGAACTCCCAGTCGGCGCCGGGGATCTCGGCGACGCTCGGCACGTGCCCAGCGGGCGTTCTCATGCCGTGCCGTCCGAGGGGAACGCGCCCCAGCACGAGAACCACACGACCTTGCCGAGGGCCAGTCCGGAGCAACTCGTGTAGGGCTTCGGCATGTAGCCGAAGCCGTCGGCCATCTCCCGCAGGAGCCACAACCCCCGCCCGCCTTCGGCCATCCAGTCCGGTCTCTCGATCACCGGCAGATCCTTCGACTGGTCGAAGACCTGCACCACGGCGTCGGCGCCGATACGCGAGACCCGCAGACTGCACCGGCGGCTCACGGCGTGCTTCACCACGTTGGACAGCAGCTCGGAGACACCCAGTCGCGCCATCTCGACGGCTCGTTGCGTCGCTCCCCACTCCTGGAGCAGGACTGCCGTCTGCCGTCTCCGGTGCTCGATGCCGGCCGCGCTCGCGGTTAACGACCAGCCACGCGCCTGACACTCGATGGAGCGAACTGCGACAGCCATAACTCCTCCAGTCCGGCGCGCCCTGAGATCACGGACAGATCGTCAGCAGTGGACAGCAACTTGCCCATAACGGCGCTTGTTTGCGATCTTGAGTCTCCGAGCGCCCACGTTCGGTAACATCGGAAGAGTGGCAGACGAGCAAACTTGTCCGCAAGTCCAGCTGGTTGGAAAGTCTGTGCGATGGGGGAACTGTCTGATGCGGCGCCAGATCGCCGGTAGGGTGCGCCGCAAGGGAGGAAGAACATGACGGACGCGCAACCCAACATCCATCGACGCCGGCTCGGCCTGGCCTTGAAGAGCCTGCGAACCAAGACGGGCATGACTCTCAAGGAAGCAGCGGTTCAACTGGTTCTGTCCGGTGAGTCGGCGCTGAGCAGGATCGAACACGGCCGACAGCGGGTGCCTCCGACGGCGGTCCTCGGGTACTGCGAGGTGTACGAGGTCCGGGAGAAGGAGCAGCGGGAGTACCTGCTCTACCTGGCGAAGTTGGCGTCCTCGTCCTCGAAGCGCGGCAAGAACCTGTTCGAGGAGTACCGCATCGCGGTCAAGGGCCGGTTCGGTGACTACCTCCAACTGGAGGAGATGGCCACGAAGTCGGAGACCTTCGCGCACTTCGTGCCAGGGCTGCTCCAGACCGAGGAGTACGCCCGGGCCATCGTTCAGGGAAGCCGGGAGTGGCAGACGGACCGGGAGATCGACTCGTTCGTCCGGCTACGGCTGGAGCGGGCCAAGGCGTTGACACGGGAGAACCCGCTGCACCTCTGGGTGGTCCTGGACGAGGCGGGCCTGTTCCGGCAGGTCGGCAGCCCCGAGATCATGCGGGCCCAACTGGACCACCTGACGCGTGTCGCCAGCGAGTACCCGCATGTCACCATCCAGATCCTGCCGTTCGCCAAGGGCGCGCACTCCGGGCTGGAAGGTGCCTTCCAGCTGCTGCATTTCGCTGCCGGTCCACCGGTTGTGGTGGTGGAGCCGCTGACAACCACCCTCTTCCTGGAGGAAGATAGGGACATTGGTCGGTACGAGACGACGATGAACCATCTCCGCACCGAGGCACTTGACGCGGCGGCGTCGCTCCAACTCATTCGCGATGCGAAAAAGGAACACCACTGATGATCAAGAACCTGGACCTCACCAACGCAGTCTGGACCAAGAGTCACCGCAGCAACGGCGGCGCCAACTGCCTGGAGGTCGCCTTCCTCGACGGGGTCGTGGCGTTGCGTGACTCCAAGGACGTCGGCCACCCGGACGCCCGGGTGTTGGTGTTGTCCATGGATGACTACCGCGCGTTCGTCGGAGGCATCCAGGACGGGCAAGCCGACCTGCTGGCCTGACGCCCCTCCCGGCGGCGGCGAGAAGTGGCGTGAGCGCGGGAGGCCGATTCCGTGCTGGTGGCCCGTGTCCTGAGGAGCGAGTGGGAGGCACCCCATGATCCGGCATCACCTGCCCGCGAACCGGTGGCGCAGCTCGTCGTACAGCGCTGACAACGGGGGCCAGTGCGTCGAGACCCAGCCCGTCGACGAGGGCGGCATCGCGGTGGGCGACAGCAAGGACCGCGCCCGCGGCGCGTTCGTCTTCGCCCCCACGGCCTGGTCCTCCTTCATCGCCCACCTCAAGACCAACCCCAGCTGACCCAACCCCCCGCCACGACGCCGGGCCCCTCGCCCTCCAGGGCGACGGACCCGGCGTCCCGCGTCTCCGCCCGGGGGCGCCATGCCCGGCCCCGTGATCACCGGCCCCGGCCACCGACCTCCCCAGGCCCCGCGCGCCTGACGGCAACGTCCCTGCTTGCGCGGGGAGCAGTTCCCGCCCGGGTCTGGGCAGTTCAGCGTGTCGGGACCACCCCGGCACGCGCGGGGAGCAGCCGTGCTACGGCGCCGGCCGTGGTGCGCGGACGGGCCACCCCCGCATGCGCGGGGAGCAGGCCGTCCCCCGCGAAACCCGCGTGGGGCCCTGGGGAACACCCCCGCATGCGCGGGGAGCAGGTCTCCGGCGACATCGACGCCCGCAAGCCCGATCCGGCGTTGGGAACACCCCCGCTGCGCGGGGAGCAGCGCACCACCCGCACAGGCTGACCCGCTCCTCGGGAACACCCCGCATGCGCGGGGAGCAGGGCGCCGAGGCGCTGGTCGTGGCGTGCAGGGTGGGAACACCCCCGCATGCGCGGGGAGCAGCTTGGCCAGTTCGATGGGGCAGGGGGCGTCGCGGGAACACCCCCGCATGCGCGGGGAGCAGCGAACGCCGGCTCGCTCGACATCGACCACATGGGGAACACCCCCGCATGCGCGGGGAGCAGCGAACGCCGGCTCGCTCGACATCGACCACATGGGGAACACCCCCGCATGCGCGGGGAGCAGACCCCCGTCTGATCCAGCGTCCCAGACCGGCAGGGAACACCCCCGCATGCGCGGGGAGCAGCCTTCGAGGACGACGCGGCCACCGCGTCCGATGGGAACACCCCCGCATGCGCGGGGAGCAGAGGAGATGACCTGCGGGTTTATCCGGTAGGGGTGGGGTTTTTACTTACTTTACTTGAGGCCGGTATATCCGCTGAAACGTGCGCACCGCAGGGGGAGTTGGCCATAGCGGGCGTATCACTCCTCACCTCTCCGTCGAGCGGTCAGGCACATTCTGCCGCACGCGCAACCTCGGCCTCACGCCCTGCGGAAGCCCCGTGGACTGCGTGAGTCAGTGTCGCGTCACGATGGCCACACCGCCCTGGTCCCACGAGGCGCAGAAAGGTGCGACAACGCTGCAGGCGTTGCGGTGGCGTCGCTCCAACTCATCCGCGATGCGGCAAAGGTAGGCCAAGACCGCACCCGCGACGCGTGCGTTCGTGCCCCGGGGCCTGGTCCTCCGTCATCGCCCACCTCAAGACCGACGCCAGCTGACCCAACCGCTGGCACGATGCTGCGTCCCCCGTCTCAAGGCGCGCGAACCGGCGCTTCTCGTCTCCGCCCTTGGAGGGCGTGGCCTGCCTCGCAATCGGCGTGCGTGATCACCAAGCCCAGATCCCACCCACGCGACGGCAACGCCCTTGCCTGTACACGGGAGATGAGCTGGCGAGTGCAGCAGGATGCGCCGTCCAAGGGGATATCCCCGCGTGCGCGGGAGCAGCGCGACCACTCCGTCAGGGCACGCGCCGTGACGGGAACACCCCCGCGTGCGCGGGGAGCAGGGCGCGCACGTAGTCGGCGACGATCGCGAACTGGGAACACCCCCGCGTGCGCGGGGAGCAGAGGAGATGACCTGCGGGTTTATCCGGCGCGGGCAGGGTTTTTACTTACTTTACCTGAGGCCGGCATAATCGCTGAAACCTGCGCACTACAGGGCGAGTTGGTCATAGCGGGTGCATCACTCCTGGCCTCTCCGTCGAGCGGTCAGACACATTCTGCCGCCTGCCGGCCCTTCCCTGCACGTCCGGCGTCAGCCCGCCTGGCGCGATCTCGTGGATACGGTAGAGCGCGTTCCCTCAACCCGCCAGCACCTCCTCGGGACAACCGGTCTCCAGCGTCCAGAAATTCCTGGCCGGGCACGCCCGCCACGCGGCCGAGCGTCGGGATGCCCGTGGTCGCCCGTGCACCGGCGGCACGGGCCACCGGCCCCGGAGCCGTGCCAGGAAAGTGCGCTGCGCGCCGCAGCTTGAGGTCGGCGTCGGGGCCCACGCCAGTCTTCTCCACGACGGGCACCATCACCGACGGTGCCCGTCGCTATCGCCGTGCTTCGGCGGACGCATCCGCGCGCCGATCATCAGCCGTCGCCAGCACCGCGGCTGCGCCCTACCGACCGGTGTCGTCCGCACACGCGCACAGTCCGAGCCGCCGCCCGGCCCTCCCTGCCCACCCGAACAGCCAAGCGCCCGGCGCCTGTTCGCGTGGGGGGAGCCAACCCCTCAACCTCTCCGACACCCCGGAAGACCGCGTTCGTCGTTCGGTGGGAACACCCCGCACACACCGGGAAAGAAGCTGTCACTCCGGCCAGTTGCCCCTGCCGCACCACCGTCACCGGCCACGAACCTCACGGCCCGGCGGCGCGGCCCGTCGCCCCGGGCCGGTGGGCCACCAGGGCCTCCCGGCCCTGCCGGGGTGAGCGAGTTCGCGGGCGCCGGTTAGGGTGCCCGGCATGTACCTGGTGGGAAGGGATGCCGAGCAGGCGCGAGTGCGGCGCCTGTTGGCGGACGCGCGGGACGAACGCAGTGGGGCGCTGGGGCTGCGGGGCGCGCCGGGGATCGGGAAGTCGGTCCTGCTCGATCACGCCGTGGCGGCCGCCGAGGCCGAGGGCATGCGGGTGGTGCGCGGGGCCGGGGTCGAGTCCGACTACGAGCTGGCGTACGGCGGCCTGCACCAACTCCTGTTTCCCTACCTGGATCGGTTGGACGCCCTGCCAACTCCCCAGGCGACGGCGCTGCGTTGCGCGTTCGGCCTGGCCGAGGGTGACGAGGCCAACCGGTTCCTGATCTCCGCCGGCACCCTGTCGTTGCTGGCCGATCTGGCCGAGGACGCCCCGCTGCTCTGCGTGGTCGATGACCTGCAGTGGCTCGACCAGGGGTCGATGGAGGCGCTGCTGTTCGCGGCTCGCCGTTTCGTGGCCGACCCGATCGCGTTGCTGTTCGCGGTGCGCGAGACGGCGGTGCCGTTCGCGCTGGCCGGCGTGGAGGTCATGGACCTGTCCCGCCTCGACGGGCCCGACGCCGCCCGGCTGTTGGACGACCACGCCCCGGCACTCGCCGAACGGCTGCGGACCAGGGTTCTCGCGGAGTCCGGCGGCAACCCCCTGGCGATCATCGAGCTGGGGGCGTCGCGGCTCGCGGCCCGCGACGTCGACGAGTCCGAACCGGCCGAGCAGGTCGGCCCGTTGCCGGTGACCCGGCGCGTGCAGGAGACGTTCCGCCACCAGATCGTGGGGCTTCCCGAGCCGACCCAACGCGCGCTGCTGGTGGCGGCGGCCGACACGGCGGCGCCCCTCGCGACGATCCTGCACGTGATCGAATCCCTCGGTGGCGCCGCCGGCGACCTGGCGCCCGCCGAACGTGACCGGCTGGTCCGGATCGACAGCCGGGTCACGTTCCGCCACCCGCTGGTCCGGGCGGCCGCCTACCAGGACGCGCCGCTGCACCGGCGGATCGAGGTGCACCGCGCCTACGCGGAGGCGTTGCGCGCGGACGCCGACGCCGACCGTCGGGCCTGGCACCTCGCCGCCGCCACCACCCAGCCCGACGAGGCGGTGGCCGCCGAACTCGAAGGCGTCGCGGAGCGGGCCCTGCACCGGGGCGGCGCGATGGCGGTGTGCGCCGCCTACGAACGTGCCGGTCGGCTCAGTGCCGACCGGGAGTTGAAGGCCCGGCGGGTCGCCCGGGCCAGCCAGGCCGCGTTCGACGCGGGCAAGGCCGACCGCGCCGCCCGGCTGGCGGCCGAGGCGCTCGCGCTCACCGCCGACACCGGCGTCCGGACCGACGCCATCTACACCCGTGGCGCCGTGGAGTACGAACGCACCTCGCCGCGGACCGACGCGGAACTGACGCTTGAGGCCGCCGCGTTGGTGCGCGACACCGATCCGGAGCGGGCCGCGCTCACGCTCTACGAGGCCGTGCACGCCGCCCGGCACGGGGCGGCGCACGACCTCCTGCGGCGGGCGGCGGAGCTGCTGCGCGGCTTCACCCCGCCGGCGCACTGGGCCCCCGTCGTCGCCGCCCTCCTCGGGTGGGCGGAGCTGTTCGCCGGACGTCCGGAGCTGGCCGTCGGGCCGATGCGCGATCTCCACACCGCCACCCCCGGCGGCGGGCACGACCTGATGCAGCGCATCACCGTCGGGTTCGGCGGGCTCATGATCGCCGACGACGATGTCGTCGTCGCCGGGACCGAGGACATGCTGGCCGTGGTGCGGGCCACCGGGGCGCTGGGGTGGGTCCCGTACACGCTGAACGTGCTCGCCGTGGCGCGGTTGCTGCGCGGCGAGTTCGCGGACGCCCGCGCGTGCGTGGCGGAAGGCGTCTCCGTGAGCGACGAACTCGGGAACACGACCGAGAGCCTGGCCCACCGGTCGGTGGAGGTGTGGTTGCACGCCGTGTCGGGGGACGAGGCACGCTGCCGGGCGCTGGCCGACGAGGTGCTCCCGCGCGCCCGGGCCCGGCACCGGGTCAACGCCGAGATCGCGGCCTGGGGCCTCGGCATGCTCGACCTGGCCGCCCGGCGGTTCGGCGACGCGTGCGACCGGCTTGAGCAGGTGTCCCGGGGGCCCGCGAGCCGCGACCTCCTGGTGCGGGCGGTGCCGGACCTGGTGGAGGCCGCCGTGCGCGGCGGCACGCCGGACCGCGCCCACGGACCACTGGCGGCCTTCCTGCACTGGGCCGAGCACGTGGACCGCCCGGTCGCCACCGGGCTCGCCCTGCGGTGCCGGGCCCTGCTCGCCGACGACGGCGACGCCGACGCGCTGTACGCCGAGGCGCTGCGGCTCCACGAACGGCACGGCGGCCCGTACGAGCGCGCCCGCACCCAGCTCGTCTACGGCGAGTGGCTGCGGCGCCGACGTCGCCGCGCGGAGGCCCGCGGCCACCTCGCGGCGGCGGTGTCCGCGTTCGAGCGCCTCGACGCGCGGCTCTGGGCCGAGCGGGCGCGCGGCGAGCTGGCCGCCTTCGGCGAGCGGGGCGACGAACCCCAACGCGGCGGCCCGCTCACCCTGTTGACCCCGCAGGAACTACAGGTCGTACGGCTGGCCGCCGGCGGCCACACCAACAAGGCGATCGCCGCCCAGCTCTTCCTCAGCCCACGGACCGTCGGCCACCACCTCTACAAGGCGTACCCGAAGCTCGGCGTCACCGGGCGCGCCGAACTGGCCCGCCTCGTCCAGGCCCCGTCCGGCGGCTGACGCCGGTCGTCGCTTCCCCGGACACCAGTCACGATGACTGATACGTCGGCGGCGAGCCGCGCCTAACGTTTCCGTCATGAAGGCAGCGGCAGTCGGCCGAAGCCCGAAGGACGAAGCCCGAAGAACGAGGAGACGGCCATGACGCAGTACTTCCTGAGCCTCCCGCACGACTCCGCCGAGGAGCCGACGATGGAGAGCATGGACCCCGCGGAGCTGCAGGAGGTCATCGCCGCGGTCGGCGCGTTCAACACCGCCATCCAGGAGGCGGGCGCGTTCGTGACCGCCGGCGGCCTCCAGCCACCGTCGAGCGCCACCACGGTGGACTACTCCGGCGACAGCCCCGTACTCACCCCGGGCCCGTTCGTCGAGGCCGACGAGTACCTCGGCGGCTTCTGGATCATCGAGGCCGAGAACGACGACGTGGCGATCGAATGGGCCAAGCAGGCCTCGCGGGCCCTGCGCAGCCGGGTCGAGGTGCGCGCCCTCCAGGAGCAGCCCGCGGCCTGACACCGCGCGGCACCGACCCCGCCGGGGGCGCGGCCGCCGACGGCCGAGCCCGCGATCCCCGAGGCCGCGGCCGACCGCGAGGTCCGCCTACCCCCGGGGCGGGGGGGGCGCCACGGTGACGCCCTGCACGATGCTCGCCACCGGGCGCCGGCGGCAACGGAGTTGCGGGAGACGACGACCCGGGGGCGGTGGGCGCGGGGGAGCCCCGCGTGCGCGGGGAGCAGCGCCACGTGGGCCGGTCTTTACGCCGTAAAGCGGAAACACCTCCGCACGCGCGGGGAGCAGGTACGGCCACCACCGACCAGAGCAACAACCCTGGGAACACCCCCGCACGCGCGGGGAGCAGCACCGCGGTGACGGACCCGCAGGGCAACACCTGGGGAACACTCCCGCATGCGCGGGGAGCAGCGGGTTAGGTTGTGCCTACCTCGGGCGCCCTCGGGAACACCCCCGCACGCGCGGGGAGCAGGGCGCCGCCGTGGTGGGACAGATCCTCTGGCCGGGAACACCCCCGCACGCGCGGGGAGCAGGCGAGCAGAGCGATGACGGACTGGTGCATGACGGGAACACCCCCGCACGCGCGGGGAGCAGTCCAGCCCGTTCAGGACGGGGTTCGACTCGGCGGGAACACCCCCGCACGCGCGGGGAGCAGTCGACCATGGACGCCTCGTCCACGACCAGGACGGGAACACCCCCGCACGCGCGGGGAGCAGCCCGGCGGCCCGGCCGGCCCCGGCGGGCCCACGGGAACACCCCCGCACGCGCGGGGAGCAGCTGGTGATCAACCCACGTTTCTCGCAGAGAGAGGGAACACCCCCGCACGCGCGGGGAGCAGCGCGCACATCCCCGAACGGAGACCCCCTCATGGGGAACACCCCCGCACGCGCGGGGAGCAGGGGAAGCGGGGCAGGGGCATGATGGGCTCTCCGGGAACACCCCCGCACGCGCGGGGAGCAGCGGGTGCACCTCGGGGGCCCGGTCGGGGGGCGGGGAACACCCCCGCACGCGCGGGGAGCAGCTGTCGGTCCCGCTGCGCCTGCTCAGCCTCCAGGGAACACCCCCGCACGCGCGGGGAGCAGTACAAGCCGGGCCTGGGCGCCACCAACGACCTGGGAACACCCCCGCACGCGCGGGGAGCAGCACTGCCAAGGACGGCCCGCCCGGGCGCACTCGGGAACACCCCCGCACGCGCGGGGAGCAGTCCTGATAGAGATAGGCGCTCATGGATTCCAAGGGAACACCCCCGCACGCGCGGGGAGCAGGAACCAGTCACCGGGCCGTGGGTCCGGGAGCAGGGAACACCCCCGCACGCGCGGGGAGCAGACTCCTCTTCCTCCGACCGGTTGCCCGTGCACGGGAACACCCCCGCACGCGCGGGGAGCAGAGTTGTTGTTGATGAGGCGTGCGGAGACGGACGGGAACACCCCCGCACGCGCGGGGAGCAGAGGAGATGACCTGCGGGTTTATCCGGCCGGGGCGGGGTTTTTACTTACTTTGCTTGAGGCCGGCATATCCAGTGAAATGTGCGCACCACGGGGTGAGTCGGCCATAGCGGGCGTAGTGTTCCTTGTTGCTCCGTCGAGTGGGCAGACACATTCTGCCGTACATGCGGCCCTGACGCGCGCCCCTGCGAGGGCCCTGTGGGTCGTGTGAGTCGGTGTCGCCCGCGGCGGCGACACGGTCCGCCCGCGACGCCAGGGAACACCCCCGCGTGCGCGGGGAGCAGCTGAACGCCGCGCTGGCCCGCGAGACGTGGGTGGGGACACCCCCGCGTGCGCGGGGAAGAGCGGCACCCCCAAGACCCTCATCCGCCGCTGACGGGGACACCCCCGCGTGCGCGGGGAAGAGCGGGACAGCTCGGCGTTGATGACGTTGATCAGGGGGACACCCCCGCGTGCGCGGGGAAGAGTTGTCAGGGGCCCGCAGGCCGGTTCTGGCGGCGGGGACACCCCCGCGTGCGCGGGGAAGAGGTCGGGGTCCAGAGCCCGGTGAAGTGCGGTCCGGGGACACCCCCGCGTGCGCGGGGAAGAGCGCTGCCAACGTCGGGCGGACCCACACATACTGGGACACCCCCGCGTGCGCGGGGAAGAGAGGGTCCATTCCTCGACCCATCGGACGCCGCAGGGGACACCCCCGCGTGCGCGGGGAAGAGCCGGCCTGCACCACGGTCTCCGCCGTGGAGCCGGGGACACCCCCGCGTGCGCGGGGAAGAGCTCGCGCAGACGTTGCTTTCCGGCGAGCACATGGGGACACCCCCGCGTGCGCGGGGAAGAGCTGCGGTCACCGCACGGCACGGCTCTCTCGCCGGGGACACCCCCGCGTGCGCGGGGAAGAGCTCACCGCCCCCGAGCACGAGGTGCCGCTGCTGGGGACACCCCCGCGTGCGCGGGGAAGAGAGGAGGTGACCTGCGGGTTTATCCGGCTGGGGTGGGGTTTTTACTTACTTTGCTTGAGGCCGGCATAGTCGCCGAAACATGTACATCACGGTCTGTTTCGCTCCTCACCTCTCCACCACGCGGGCAGGTGCATTCTGCCGTATTCCAAGTGTCGCCTGCGCCTCGGGAAGTCGGTGCTGGGTGCGGGTAAGTGGCAGGTGCGGGAGCGCGGTTGCCCGGTCTCGGGTGGTTCTGGACGGGTGCCTGCTGCGGGTCTCCGTCCGGCGTGGTCGGCGAGACGAAAGGCGAATCGCTCCGGTCCTGTTCACGGGGAGGCATGCCTTCCGGCTTCACCGCGGCCTCGCCGCGTCGCGGCGGTGCGCGGCCTCGTCGTTTTCCTTGCCGCTCGGCGGCCGCTCCCAGTCGCCGCGGCCCAACTGGCCGCGATCGCTCGTGGCCTCCGACCCACCCCACCAGTAACCGTTAAACAAGCCCAATATGGTTACGATGAGGCCGTCACCAGCGAGCGACGACGAGGAGTCCGACCGTGAAGCGCGCAGCCAAGACGAGGCACCGGGACCGTCAGGTGGAGGGGTTGCGGGTGCGTTACCGCGAAGCGGGGACCCCGTCGTCGACCGCCGTCGTGCTGCTGCACGGAGCGCCCAGCTCGTCCTACTCCTTCCGCGAGGTGCTGCCGGTCCTGGGGGAGCACGCCTACGTGGTCGCGCCGGACATCCCGGGGTTCGGGTTCTCCGAGGCCCCGCCGGTGGCGGAGTACGCGTACACGTACGAGGGCCTCTCCCGCGTGATCGAGGCCCTGCTCGACGAGCTGGGCGTGACCAGGTACGTGTTGTTCGTGACGGACTACAGCACGCCGGTGGGCTACTTCCTGGCCACCCGCCGCCCGGAACGGGTGCTGGGCCTGGTGGTGCAGAACGGCAACGCGCACGATGCCGGCCTGGGCCCGGCGTGGGACTCCGCTCGGCGGTTCTGGGCCGATCCGACCGAGGAGAACCGGGCCGCGCTGCCACAGTGGCTGACCTTCGAGGGCACCCGGGACACCTACCTCGCCGGGTTGCCGGCGGAGGTGGCGGAGTTGCACCCGCCGGAGTCGTGGCATCTGGACTGGGAACGCCTGTCGCGGCCGGGCAACACCGAGGTGTACTTTCAGTTCTTCTACGACTACCGCAAGCACGTGGCCCGCTTCGGGGAGATCGCCGACTACCACGCCAGGTGGCAACCACCGTGCATGGTGCTGTGGGGCCGCCACGACCCGGCGTTCGACATCGCCGAAGTCCTCGCCTACCACCAGGCGCTCGCCACCTTCGAGGCGCACATCTTCGACGGCGGGCACTTCCTGTTGGAGACCCACGCCGCCGAGGTCGCGGACCTGCTCGTCACCTTCACGCGCGACGCTATCGAGCGGGCGAGGGTCGCGGTATGAGGGCGGCGACGCTGAGGGCCAGGACTCTGATACCGGCGACGCGGAGCGACCGCGCGACCGTCAGCGGCCTGCGGGGCGACCGGGCTCGTGGCCGCTGGGGTCGTGCACGGGCGGCCGAGCATCGACGCGTGGCCGGCGCACCGGGGCGGGGACGAGGGGGGCGGGTTGGCGCTGCGCGTCGGACAACCGCCGTCGGGTGCACGGAGGTTGACCGGCGCCAGCGCGTCCGGCCGGTGATGAGGCGTCAGCCGTCATGACGACCGCCACCGAGTGGGGCGAGGACCACTTCATCGCCGGGCACCTGGCCCTCGACTTCGCCAACACCGTCTACCGCCGCTGGCCAGAGACCGGCGCCGACCTGTTCACCGACACCGACGCACTCGCCGCCTGGTTCGCCCGAGCAGGTGTGCTTCCGGACAACAGCGCCCGCGCTCGGGTGACCGAGACCACCCTGACCGAGGCCCGCACGCTGCGCGCACTGCTGTGGACGGTCCTCGACGTGCACCGGGACGGTCGTCGCCCCCTTCCCACCGACGCCTTCGCTGGCCTGCTCGACACCGCCCGGCACTCCGTCACCGACCTGACCCTTCGTCCCGACGGGTCCACCAGCGCGCACACGCCGCGGGGGGCGCTCGCCGTTGTGACGCTGGCCGGCATCATGCTCGTGCTCAACCCGCCCCCGCGGGGGGTGCGCGCCTGCGACCGGTGCGGCTGGTTCTTCATCGACTCCTCCCGCGGCCGTCGGCGTCGCTGGTGCAGCATGAAGACCTGCGGCAACCAGGCCAAGGTCGCCCGCCACCGTTCTGCCCGTCCGTGACGAGCGCACCCCGACCCCGACCCCCGCGTTGTGGGTGCGTTCTCAGCGGCTGGCCACGCGGCTCGCCGCCCCCCGGTGTCCGGACCGGGGCTACCGGTCCGTGCTCCGGGTCGTGTCGTGCCCTTGAGGGTGCGCGCGTCCGCTCCCGGTCTCGTCGTTCACCCGCTCTCCTCTCGACGGACGGAGAAGGCGCCCGCGGTGGCCGCCAGGACCGCGGTCGCCGCGGCCTGTTCCGGGAGTCGCGGGTTCGGTTCGGCGCGCAGGAGCACCAGCTGGTGGTAGAGCGGTGCGGTGGCGGCGATCAGCAGGCGGCGCGCGTCGGTGTGGTGGGCGGGGAGTTCACCGCGTGCGCTGGCGCGCTCGACGAGGATCTCGCACTGGGCGTACCGGTCCGCCCACAGCCGCGTCTGGGCTCGCGCGGCCTGTTCGGAGTGGAACGAGGCGGCCATCAGGGCGATGGCGAACGACGGCCGCACGACCAGGGATTCCTGAATCTCCCGGTTGAGGGCCGTCAGATCGCCACGCAGCGAGCCGGTGTCCGGTGGCTGCCAGTCGATCTCGCCGGCGGCGTCGATCAGGTCGGCGAGCAGGCCGCCGACGTCGCGCCACCGTCGGTAGACCGTGGCGCGGTGCACTCCGGACCGCGTCGCGACCCCCTCCATGGTGAGTCCTTCGTGCCCGCCTTCGGCGAGTTCGGCGCGCACCGCGTCGAGGACCTGGGCGCGGACGCGGGCGGTGCGCCCGCCCGGGCGGCGGCCTGTGGTCGTGTCGGGTGGGTCTGTCATCGGCAATCGGTATCCGGTTGATCAAGGTGGCAGGGCTGTGTCAACATCCTAACGCGACGGTTGTCGCAGTAGCCCCCTGGAGAGGAACCGCCCTCGCGATGCCCCCCGTCCCCGCCGTTCCCGCTGTTCCCGCCGACCCCACCGTGCTCCACCCGATGCCCGAACACCCGCGGGTGGTCCTGCTCAAGCCGCTGGTGACCTCACCGCTGGTCGAGGTCGGCGACTTCACCTACTACGACGACCCCGACGACCCGACCGCGTTCGAGACCCGCAACGTCCTGTACCACTACGGTCCCGAGCGGCTGATCATCGGCAAGTACTGCGCGCTCGGGACGGGGACCAGGTTCCTCATGAACGGCGCCAACCACCGCATGGACGGCCCCTCCACCTTCCCCTTCCCCACCATGGGTGGCTCCTGGGCGGAGCACTTCGACCTGATCACCGGCCTCCCCGGCCGGGGCGACACCGTCGTCGGCAACGACGTGTGGTTCGGCCACGGCGCCACGGTCATGCCCGGCGTCCGCATCGGCCACGGCGCGATCATCGCCGCCGGCGCCGTGGTCACCAGCGACGTCCCCGACTACGGCATCGCCGGCGGCAACCCCGCCCGCCTCATCCGAACTCGCTACGACGCCGCGGACGTCGGCCGACTCCTCGCGGTGGCGTGGTGGGACTGGCCCGTGCAGCACATCACCAGCCACGTCCGGACGATCATGTCGGGCACCATCGCCGACCTGGAAGCGGCCGCCGCCCAGATCGACCAGCCCTGAGGCGTTGCGCCCCGCCACGCGGCCCTGCGCCCGTTCCGCACCAGAACCGGGGAGCGGCCGGGTGTTGGCGACTGGTACGGGGATGTTCGTGGGAAGACCCCGCGTGCGTGGGGAGCAGGACGAGCCGGCCGGCGCGGCGGTTGAGCAGGAGGGAACACCCCCGCGTTCGCGGGGAGCACCCGGGCAAGGGCTTCGGCTGCCGCCCTCAGTCGGGAACACCCCCGCGTTCGCGGGGAGCAGGGCGTGTGGCCGGTCATGAAGATGCGGTTGCCGGGAACACCCCCGCGTGCGCGGGGAGCAGCCCCAGCCGCGCCGCAGCAGCATCCGGCGGACGGGAACACCCCCGCGTGCGCGGGGAGCAGCCGGGGCGCTCGGGCACGGTATCGGCGCCAGCGGGAACACCCCCGCGTGCGCGGGGAGCGGGCCGACGGCTGGGACGAGCGGGCCTTGGGGGAGGGAACATCCCCGCGTGCGCGGGGAGCGGTTGGCCGGCCTCCCGTCGTACGAGGGCGGCCTGGGAACATCCCCGCGTGCGCGGGGAGCGGCTCGGCATTGAGCTGGCGGATCTCGGCGTACCGGGAACATCCCCGCGTGCGCGGGGAGCGGGCCCGGCGGGTGATGGCGTAGGCGTCCGCCTTGGGAACATCCCCGCGTGCGCGGGGAGCGGTTGGGGGGGAACTCCTCCCCCGGGGGTCGGCGGGGAACATCCCCGCGTGCGCGGGGAGCGGTTTCATGCCCAGTTGCTCGACGCGTTCGCCGAGGGAACATCCCCGCGTGCGCGGGGAGCGGAGGAGATGACCTGCGGGTTTATTCGGTAGGGGTGGGGTTTTCGTTAGCTTTGCTTGAGACCGGCATAGTTGGTGAAACGCAAGTATCTCGGGGTGAGTTGTACATCTCGGGCGCATGGTCCCTCGGCTCTTCGGCGAGTCGACAGACGTATTTTGCCGCACGCCAACCGTGCTCTCGCGTCGCTGCGGAGATGTGAGTAGTTCGCCCACCGGCCTACCAGCGTGGGACCCCCAACCGCTGCTGCTCGCAAGCCTCCTACGCGGCTGCTTCGGGTTTCGGAAGGCATCCACATCAGGTGATGCTCGATCTCCATGAGCAACGCCAGTGCTGCGAGGCGCGGTTGTGCGTGCCAGTGCCAGTGCCAGTGCCAGTGGCAACTCCAGTCCCGGTGCCGCTCGGCCGGTGGCGTGGGCGCCGTTACTCCTGCCAGCCCGCGGTCGTCGTGCCGCGTTCCCGCCACTGCCGCACGCCCGGGCCGTTGGGCTCCCAGCGGTCGCAGAACTGGCGCAGTTCCTCGCACCGGGTGAGCATGGCGGCCCTGCGGGCCGGCCAGGGCGGCACCGGCTCGCCATAGGCCCGGAAGAAGTGGCCGAGCGCATGGCGGCACTCGGGGTGGTGCGTCCGCACGATCCACTCGCACCAGGCCAGGTCCTCGACCGGATCTCCGAGGTGGGCGAACTCCCAGTCGACCACTGCCGTGATATCGCAGGTGTTGGGGTCGAGCAGCACGTTGTTGGGGCCGAAGTCACCGTGCACGAGCACGTTGCCCGCGCCGAGCGCGTCCGTGGGTAGTTCGGCTGGCGCGGTTGTGTGGATGCGGCGTAGCAGGTTTCCGCAGCTTGCCAGGACCTCTTCGGGGCGACCGGCGGCCAGGAGTTCCTGGCCGGGCGTGCCAGTGACGAAGCCGAGCGTCAGGGTGTTCGTGGTCGCTCCGTGTACCGGCGGCACGGGCAACTGGCCCTGGAGGCGGGTCAGGAGTGTGCGTTCGCGCCGCAGCCTGAGTTCGGCGTCGGGACCCTCGTAGGTCTTCTCCACGACCGCACCGTCGCTGACGGTGCGGTTGGTGTAGCCGTGCCGCAGTGGACGCATCCGCTGATCATCAGCCACCGACAGCATCGTGGCTACTTCTTATCGATGGGTGCTGTCCGCACACACGGAGAGTGCGAGTCGCTGCCCAGTCCTTCCTCCCGCCCGAACCCTTGCCACCTGCGGTGCGTTCTCGTGGCGGAGCCACCCGGGGCGTCTCGTGTGCACCGGGAAGAGGCTCACCGGTAGGCGGCCTGCGCCCGGGAGGGGGAACACCCCCGCGTGCGTGGGGACCACGCCGGGTTGAGGAGGGCGGCCGGGGGCGTATCGGCGCCAGGTTCCGCCGGCCGCGAAGTAGGGGCGGCCTCCCAACCCGCGCGGAGCGACCTCACCGCTGCTTCATCAATGACGACAGAAGATCAATGACGACAGAAGGTGTCGGGTTTACGGCCGACGATGGACGTATGCGCGAAACCCCAGAAGAACTCAACAAGCTCCAGTCCCTCCTCGATTCCTCCCTCTCCGGCTCGACCGCACACCTCCGCTCGATCGTCGAGAGCCGCACCATTACGGCGGCGCAGCTCACCGGGGTCATCACCGGCATGTGCACGCTCGCCCTCTCCACGGTGACCGCGAAGGGCGAACCGCGGATCAGCGGCGCCGACGGGCACTTCCTGCACGGCCGGTGGCACTTCGGCACGGCGCGCAACGCCGCCAAGGCCCGTCATCTCGCGGCCCGTCCGGCCGCCAGCGTCGCGCACCTGCGCGGCGAGGACCTGGGCGTGTTCACCCACGGCACGGTGGAGGAGCTGAACCCCGAGGACGCCGAGACCACGGCCGACTGGCAGGAACTCCTCGCCTACTTGAAGGACTTCTACGGCGACGACGACTTCGACTGGAACCGCGAGGTCGTCTACTACCGGCTGAACCCGCACTGGATGACCGTCTACGCGCCCGACCTCGACAAGCTCACCGGCCCATGACGCCGGGCCCGTTGACGAGGGTCCGCACCCGCGCGTACGTGGGTGCGCGGCCGGTCGACGGCGCGCCGTCGCGTACCGCCAGCACCGAGGCGTTCTCGATCGCGTCGCCCGCATCGCCGACGCCGAGCGCGAAGGCTGGCTCGGAGAGGTCGAAGGGCCCCGGGTCAGCCTGGCTGGAGCCGAAGCCGAGCTTGCTCAGATGGACCGACGAGTTTCCTGGGGTACGGCGATCGACCTCGGCATGCCGCGCATAGCCGCAGCTCAACCCACCGAGGCGGAGGGCCCGGCTTCGCTGACACAATCACTGGATGACCAGCCATGACATCCGGTTCGACTGGCAACACCGTGGCGACGGCGGGCCGCTCGTGATCGTCCCCCGCATCGACGGAGCACCACTCACCGAGCTGATCGACGGGTTCGAGATCGCCGCCGGGATGCGGCCCGCAGGCAACGCCTACGGCGGTCTGATCCCGGAGTTCTTCCGGTTCGGCCCGATGCGGGATCACTTCCTCGGACGGTCCACCAACGCGATGGGGCCGAAGACACCCGTTCTCGGTTGTGCATGCGGCGAGTGGGGATGCTGGCCCCTCATGGCCCGCATCACCGCGACGGCTGACCTCGTGACCTGGGACGCCTTTGAGCAACCGCATCGCGAGGCCCGCGACTATGTGGCATTCGGTCCGTTCCAGTTCGACCGTCACCCCTACGATGACGCTCTGCAAGCCCTGAGCTCGGTGATCGGCTCCGACGTCAACGACACGCGCGCATGAGCGCCACCAGGTGCGGCTTGTTGGGCTAAGGGATGGGGAAGCGGTCCATGGAAAGATTCGAGACGGAGAGTCTGGCGCTCATGCCTGGCCAGAAGGTGCGGGCCAGCGTCCTCAGCCATCACTCATGGGGTGTGCTCGTGGAGATCGTTGGTTACGAGAACGCTGGTCTGTCGGCCTCTATCGACATGATCCAGCAGTTCTCCCAGACCACTAGCAGCTACGACGAACTACGCGCGCTCTTTCCACCCATCGGTTCACAGATCGACGCAGTGATCGAGCAAATCCACCGCTGGCATCCGCCGGTATCAGTGCGGCTCACCATCCGACCCGCCGACCTGGAATCGCTGCGCTGGAGCTGCGACTTCTGTGGTGAACCGACCACGTTGGGCCCAGGTGGAGACGCCCTCGTCCTGGACTCTCGCAGCAGCGACGGTCCAGGGAGCCACACGATCATCTCCCACCGGCACTGCCTGGCCGAGCGCATCCGCCCGGAGAACAGTGGAGAGCGGGCGCGAGCGTTGAAGATCGGGAAGATGTGCTGACGTCGTGCGGCCCGGGCCTACCGGCATGGATGAGCTGGACAGCTCATTCGGCGGGAATTAAGCGATAGTTCAGCGCAGCCCGCATCCGCTGCCCCATGCCGCACGGCAACCCGAAGATGCTCGGCCGTCTCGCAGAACTTGGCACCGACCTCCTCGTCCGCCTGCGGCGGGCCGAAGAGAAGAGCTGGCTCGGCGAGGCCGAAGGCATCAACCTCACTCTCACCTTCTTCCGCGCAAAGCGCGAGGAGACCGAGCGCCAGGCCCGGCGTCCGGCAGTTGTCCTGGGCATCCCGAAACTCCGTCAACTCCGGAGAGCTTCTGACGAAGGACATCACCACAGATTCCGTTGAAGTGCACTGAGCCACCAGCTGCCAAGCCCGAAGTCATACCTGGCCATGCGCCATCAAGGCCGCATGAGGCAGCACCAAAACACCGTTCGCATCGATGAACTCTGCACACAGCGCATCGAAGTGTCCCTTGATCGCCTCGATGACTTCTGTGGACTGGCTCCTCACGATCTGCCCGATCGTCGCCACTCCGGCGGCCGGGCCGCTCCACCACTCCTCCGGGGTCGTCCGGTGGTCCCACAGCAGGGTGTCGCAGACGACGTTCATCAAGGCGGCGGCTCCCAGCAAGGCGGCGAAACCATGTTCAGTACGAGGAAAGTCGTCGCCGGGCTCCAAAGCAGGCAAGTGAGCGGGACGGCCGACACCCGCCGCCTGAACGGCTCTTCCAAGAAGAGCCTGCCCGGCGGCTGCGGGGGCTGGCCAGATGGTGACAGCTATCCGCCCGCCGGGCCGCGTCACCCGGCGCAGCTCCGCCAGGGCTGTCCGAGGCCGTCCGACGTGGTTGAGCACGAAGTTTCCGACCACAGCGTCGAACTCATCGTCCGCGAAAGGGAGGTCAGGCAGGGTCGCGAGGCGCACATCAGCTGCTGGCGCTGCCCGGGCGGCAATAGCGATCATGCTGGGTTCGGCGTCGACCGCCGCCACCTTCGCTCCTCGTCCACACGCAGCCGCGGCGACAGTGCCACTGCCCGTCCCCACGTCGAGCACACGCATTCCCGCCTTGATCCCGACGGCGTCGAGCAATCGGGGCACCGGATACGCACAGAGCTTGGCGAAGCTGCTCGCATATGCATCCGCCTGCCCAGCCCACGCTCGACGCTCGGACTCGTCAAACGCCGTCACCGTCATACGTCCCTCCCCAGAGCCATCCCAAGGAACTCACTTCTCAGGAAGCCCCGACGCTAACCTCGAAGGTTCGTGACGGTCCGCCGACGGAGTCGGTGGACCGCTTTCCTGCTGTGGGCTGAGGCTGTGCAGGCCGAAGACCCGAGTGTCGCCTCGGGTGGCGCCGGATATCCACTGCTCCGGGCGTTGGGGTGCTGTCGACGGGACAGGGAAATCCGCCGGTCAGTTAGGGTCGGGTAGCTCAGTGAGCTGGTCGAGGGCTTCGGTTATGTGCCAGGTCCAGGTCCAGGTCCAGTGCCGGGCAAGGCGGAGAGTTCACCGACGGCCGGTGGTCACGAGCTGTCCGGCCGCGGTTAAACAGGGGGAACCGCAGTTTCGGTAGCTGGGCCATCCGCACCGCACTGATCGCGTCATCAGGCGACCCGAAAGACCGGCCAGCCGATCTCGGTGCGCCACGCCGTGGGATCGCTGGTGTCACGGGGGCCGACAACGTAGACCCTCCGCACCGGCCCGGCCACCGACATCGCGTTCTCCACCACCCAGGTACCGAGTTCGCCGTACGTGACCTCGATGCCGTCGTGCTCACCGACATGGGTGGTGACGGCCAGTTCCGCGGCCGGCAGAGTCATGGGGTGCACGCGTCCGGTGCGAGGTGGCGCAGCGGTCGGCAGGTGGACGACCGCGTGGCCGCGCTCCCGCGCGAAGAGGGCGTCGTCGTAGCTGCCGCCCGGTGGTCCGGTCACGGCGGCGCCGACGGCCGCCTCCAGGCGTGTCGCATCGATGCCGGTTCGGCGGGCCGCGCAGTGCGGGGTCAACGCCCGGGCGGCGATGAGTTCTGCGCTCCGTCCGAGTCTCACCGGCGGTGACGCGTGCCGCTGTGGCGGGCGGCCTCTATCCGAACCGGAGAGATCGACATGTCAATATCCCGTGGCCAGCAGTCGGCCAGCGCCGAGGACCGCGTGGTGTCCGCCGACGGTACGGAGATCGCGTTCGAGCGGTCGGGCAGTGGGCCGGCCGTCGTGCTGGTGGCCTCGGCGTTGGCTGACCGGTCCGACACCGCCAAGCTCGCGGGGCTACTCGCCGAGCACTTCACCGTGATCAACTACGACCGGCGCGGACGGGGGGCCAGCGGTGACGCCGACGCCTACGCCGTGGCTCGCGAGGTCGAGGACATCGCCGCCCTGGTCGAGCATGTCGGCGGCTTCGCGTCGCTGTTCGGCTCGTCGTCGGGGGCGGTGCTCGCCCTGCGGGCGGCCGCCGCCGGCGTGCACATCGAACGGCTGGCGCTGTACGAGCCGCCGTTCGTGGTCGCCGAGGGGGACGACGGGCCGCCGGCGGATCTCGCGCGGCGGGTCGCCATGTTGCTCGCGGAGGGCCGGCACAGCGATGCCGTCAGGTACTTCATGACCAGGGTGCAGGGCATGCCCGGGATCGCGGTGTCGCTCATGAGGCTCATGCCGAAGACGTGGGCCAGTCTCACCGCGCTGGCCCGCACGCTGCCCTACGACATCGCGGTCATGGGCGACACCCAGCGGGGCCGGCCGCTGGACGCGGGGGAGTGGGACGGGGTGGCCGCGCCCACCCTCGTGCTGACCGGTGGCAAGAGCCCGGCGGCCTTCCAACGTGCCGCCCGCGCGATCTGCGAGATCCTGCCGCGGGCCGACCACCGCACCGTGCCCGGCCTCAACCACGGCGCCGTCGTGATGGCGCCGAAGAAGGTCGCCCCGCGGATCGCGGCGTTCCTCAAGGGATGAACGTGCCGTCCGGTCCGGGGGCGCTCGGGTGGCGTCTGGCCCCGGCCACCGGACGGCCGTACTCGCGGCGGACAGGTCTCGGGCGGGCCGGTGTCGTCGTGCACCGCCCGCTCGCCCGCCGCGCGTGGGCGGGAGGGCGAGCCGTCGCCCGGTGCTGGCCCGGGGCACCACCCGGCACGATCGGTCACGCACCGCCCCGTGCGGCAGCCGAGGAAGCCGGCCGAACCAGGAACCAGGAACCAGGAACCAGCCCAGGGCTCAGCCGAACAGGGTGGAGCCGAGCGGGCGTTGCGGGGTGTAGCCGGGGAGGATCAGGAAGGTCGCGCTGGCGGTCGTGGTGGTGAAGGGCAGCAGCGCGTCGGAGGTGTCCATCCGGGCGAGCGTGGCCGTGAAGGTCCGCAGGTCGTTCTGGAAGCTGATGAAGAGCAGACCGGGGGCGGGGGCGTCGATGCTGTAGGAGCGGCGGAGCATGTGGCCGACGCCGACCACGGTGGGGTTCGACCTGCGCACGTGGGCGTCCACGGGGATGAGATAGCGCCCCTCGGGTGTCTTGGCGTTGAGTCCGGGGGCCGAGTCGACGCCGCCGCCGGAGAGGGGCTCGCCGCTGGCCCGGCGCCGACCGAAGACCGCCTCCTGCTCGCCGACGGACAGGGCGGCGAACCGCGTCAGGTCGATCTCCATGCGCCGCAGGACGGCCAGGGTGCCGTCGGCGACCGCAGGGGGGTCGGCCAGCCACAGGTCGCGTTCCTGCTCGGCGGTGGTGTGCGGGCCCACGATGCCGTCGATGAAGCCGAGCAGGTTGCGCGGTGCGGAGCGGTCTTCGGCCACCGGCACCTCCGCGCCGCGGCGGCCGAACTGCCGCCAGCGCTCCTGGAGGCGGTCGCCGGCCTGGTCCAGGAGCGCGGCGGCGGTGACCGGCAGCAGCAGAGGGTCGCCGGCGCAGATCTGGAGCAGTAGATCCCCGTCCCGGTCTCGTGCGGCGACCCGCTCGTGGGAGAACTCCGGGAGGTCGGCCGCGCCGGGCAGGGTGTCACCGGCGGTCCGCACCAGCCGCGGGCCCACGCCGACGGTCACGGTCACATCGCCGGGGGACAGGCCCAGCAGGCGTGGGTCGGACCCGGCGGCGAGGGTCTGGATGGTCTCGCCGAGTTCGGCCAGCAGTGGGCCGGGCGGCACCGCGTCGTCGAGGTCGGCCACCAGGGCCAGCAGGTGGGGCTGGGCCGTCCGGGGCAGCGTCACCCCCGCCTGGTGCCGGCCCGTCACCGCGACCGGCGGGGGCGTGGTCGGGGCGGAGGAGGCGGGCGGGGCGGGATCGTCGGACCGGGCGGAGTCCCCCGAGCAGCCGGCGAGGAGGCCGGCGGCCACCGTGGCGCCCGTGACATCGAGGAACGCGCGGCGTGACGGGGGACGGTCGGCGCGGTGCATGCTGCGTACGATGCCACACCCGGCGCGTGGGCTGCCGTCCAACGGCCCTATTACGAGCGGGAGTTCGACGTTCCGATGGGGTGGCGCCGTGAAAGACTGGGCGCATGTCTCGACTGGCTTGCCGCGTGCTGGCGGCTGCCCTGGGCGCACTGGCGCTGGTGACCGGCTGCGGCGGGAGCGGTGACGACGGATCGGCCGTGGAAGGGCGGCGGCCGGACGGCGCGGAGGTGACGATCCGGGTGCCCGCCGACGCTCCGACCGTCTCGGACGCGGTGTCCCTGGCCCAGCCAGGCGACCTGGTGCTGGTGGCGCCGGGCGTCTACCACGAGTCGGTGCGGATCGACACGGAGCGCGTCACCCTGCGGGGCGAGTCCCGGGCGGAGGTGGTCATCGACGGGCAGGTGCGGCGGCCGCACGGGGTGGTCGTCACGGCGCCCGGGGTGGCCGTGGAGAACCTGACCGTGCGGAACAACACGCACAACGGGGTACTGGTCACCGGTTCGGCGGCGGCGGTCGAGGCGCTGCCGGGCAGCGGTGGCTACGACACCGGCGACGAACCCGTCGTCCTCCTGGAGTCGTTCCTGGTCTCGCACGTGACGGCGACCCGTAACGGCCTCTACGGCATCTACGCGTTCTCCGCGCGGAACGGTGTCATCGAGCACTCCTACACCTCGGGCGGGGCGGACTCGGGGATCTACGTCGGCCAGTGCAGACCGTGCCGGATCGTGGTGCGGGACAACATCTCCGAACTCAACGCGGTCGGTTTTGAGAACACCAACGCCAGTGGTGACATGTATGTGGTCGGCAACCGCCTGGTCGGCAACCGCGTCGGCCTGACCACCAACTCCGACCACCAGGAGAAGCTGCTCCCGCAGCGCGACGCCGTCATCGCGGGCAACCTGATCGCGGACAACCAGCAGCCGCAGACCCCGGAACAGGCCGACGGCGGCTGGGGCATCGGCATCGGCGTCGACGGCGGCAGCGACAACCGGTTCGTCCGCAACCTGGTCACGGGCCACGTCAACGCCGGTCTCGTGATCACCGCCACCGCCGATCTGACGGCGGACGGCAACCAGATCACGGAGAACGCCTTCGCCGGGAACGGCCTGGACGTCGGCTGGACCTTCCCCACCGCCACCCAGGGACAGGGCAACTGCCTGGCGGGGAACGAGCTTGGGACGACCGTGCCCGCGGACCTCGCCGCCGTCGCGTCCTGCCCGCTGTCTGCCGACTCCCCGACGCCGACCGGCAGTTGGAGCGCTCCGCCGGCGCCCGCGGGGATTCCGTTCACCGAGGTGGCCGCGCCAGGCCCGCAGCCGGAGTTCCCGGACGCCGGCACGGTCGGCGCCACGGTCGTGCCGGACGTTCCCGAACTGCCGGTCGTCGCGGACATCGTGCTGCCGTCGCCGGCCCTGCTCGCCGATGGCGCGCGGGTAGCGACGACCTCGTGAGCCGCGGCTACGGCGTCGGGGCGGCTTCGGGCAGCGGCGGGACGGGGATATACGCGTGGGTGTCGAAGTCCAGGACCACGGGCTCGGGCGCGGTGGTGATACCGACCTCGACCCGGTGCATGGTGCCGTCCGCGTCGAGCCAGTAACGCACGGTCCCCGACCCGCCGGTGTCGGCGTCGCCACCCTCCGGGGCCTCGGCATCTGACGCGGGGCCAGCTGTGGGTTCGGCGCCGGAATCGGCCTGGGCGCGCGGCCCGTTCATGATGTCGGTGCGCTGGCCGCGCACCTCCTCCCGGCCGACCCAGGTGGCGCCGTTCTGCGGCAGCAGCGCGGCGTTGTCCGGCCGGTCGCTGCCGAGGTCGAGCACGATCGCCAGCGCGCTGTCCAGGGTCATGCCGGAGGTCAGCAGCGGACGGCTGTGCCACCCGGACGCGGGCGGCGACTCCGGGGCGACTTCCGGAGGGTTGGCCATGGGGTGGACGAGGACGGTGGTGCCCGTCCACTGGATCAGCCCGTCGCTGGACGCGTCGCGCCCGGTCCCGCGCACCACCCCGTAGCCGGTGTGGGTGCGGTAGTCGACCGACGCGGTGATGACCAGCCCACCGTCCACGTTCGGCACGTCGATCGTCACCGCCCGGCCCCCGGCCTGGTAGTTGAGGAACCGCGTGACCGCCAGCCGGTCCACCTCGTCCGAGGTCAACGCCCGCGGGGCGGTGGGCCCTTCGTCGTCCCCGAGGAGGACCAGGGCGCTGGTCGCCGCCGCCGCGACACAGATGAGGGCCGCCGCTGGCCAACGTAACCGGGGCCACCGGCGACCCTGCTGGCGCGCGCCGGCGCCTCGCGCGCCACCTCCGCGCGCCCTACCGCCCCGCGCGCCGCTGCCGCGCCCCTTGCCGCCCCGCCCGCCGGCGTCCCGGGCTCCGCTACTCCGCATGCTCCGCACGCGGCGCGAGCATAACAGTTCCTACCGACCCGGCCTCGAACTCCGTGATTGGCCGGATGCAACGGGTCATCAACTTGTAGTCTTTGCGCGCCAAATCACTGGCCTTCGCGTGAGCTCAGGATGAAGGGAGCGCTATGCGCTTAGGTGTACGGCTGCGGATGGGGTTATCCGGTGTGCTCCTGGTAGGGGGCGGCATGGGGACACTCCTGACCGGCGCCGGGCCGGCCGTGGCCGCGACCTCCGACGGCACCCTGACCGTCGAGGTACTGCGGGACTTCTTCGGCACGGGCGTGATCAACGCGACCATGGACGTGCCCCAGCGGGGAATCCAGGTCGATGTCACCGACCCCGAGGGCAATCGCGTCACCGGGGTCACGGACGTCACCGGCAGGGTCGTCGTGCCGCCGTCGGGCGAGCTGACCGGCGGCCGGTACCGGGTCGACGTCACTGTCCCGGCACCCTACGCGGACTACCTGCGGGCGGCGCCCGCCTCGACCGCGGAGAACCACTTCGACAGCTTCACCTCGTTCGTGGACGTCTCGGACGGCCAGGACGACTCGGTGACCACCGGGGTCTGGAACCCCGCCGACTACGCACTGCCCGAATCCCGCTACTTCGTGCCGATCCAGAGCGGCGCGGGCGGGACGGACACCCGGGCCCTGGTGGCCTTCGGGACGGACGCCCGGGGCACCTGCCCCGACCAGGCGGCGTGCCCGGAGGTCCTCAACACCCAGGACCAGGTGGGCACGACCTACGGGCTCGCCTACGACCGGTACCGCGACCAGCTGTTCCAGTCGGCGTTCGCCCGGCGGTACACCGAGTACGGGCCGGAGGGCGGCGGCGCGATCTACGCCCAGCCGACCGACGGCGGTGCCCCGACGCTGTTCGCGACGGTGCCCGACGCCGTCGAGACGGCGCACGACACCGACAACCTGATCAAGGACGCCGGGTTCACCGACGCGCCGGGCACCGAGAGCATCGGCGGCCTGGCCCTGTCGGAGGACGGCTCGACCCTGTACGCGGTGAACCTGCTCACCCGTAGCCTGGTCAGCTTCGACGCGACGGGGCCCACCGCCTCGTCGCCCGAGGAGACCGTGGCGATCCCCGACCCGGGCTGCGCCTCGGCCGGGGACTGGCGTCCGTTCAGCGTGGCCGCCCACGACGGCAAGCTGTATGTCGGGGGCGTGTGCAGCGCCGAGAGCACCCAGGACCGTGCGGACCTGCGGGCCGTCGTCGCCACCTATGACGGCGAGGCGTTCACCACCGTGCTGTCCCAGCCGCTGGACTTCGAGCGCGGCAACGTGCACGTCGGCAACTCCGGCAACGGCCAGGGCAACCACTGGAACCCGTGGCACACCGGCCTGGCGAACTGGGACTCCTTCCAGCTGGGCGGCGCGATGATCAATCCGCAGCCCTCGCTGGCCAGCATCGCCTTCACCCGCGACGGCTCGCTGGTCCTCGGCTTCCGAGACCGGTTCATGGACGTCGTCAGCTGGGGCGGTCTCGACCCGAGGCCGGGCATCGACACCCCGCAGAACGGGATGTCCGGCGGCGACATCAACATGGCCTGCGCCAGGCCCGACGGCGGGTACGACTGGGAAGGCACCGGAAGCTGCCCCGACCACGCGACGGACCCGACCCGCACCGGGGTCCAGCCCGGCAGCGTGGTCGAGTACTTCCCGGGTGACTTCTTCCCGAACGGCGGCTCCGCGACCCAGCCAGGGCCGCACCAGGAGTCCGCCCTGGGATCCGTCGCCTACATCCCGCAGCAGCAGTGGGTCGTCAGCACCCAGATGGACCCGACCGGCCGGGTCGTCACCAGCGGCACCGGCTACTACGACGTCGCCACGGGCCTCGGCCCCGGCAACGACCCGGTGCACAACGCGTACGAGTTCGTCGGCCCGAACCAGAACGGGTTCGGCAAGGCCGGCGGCCTCGGTGACATCGCGTACGCCGCCGAGAACGCACCGATCCAGATCGGCAACGTGGTCTGGTTCGACGGCGACCGCAACGGCCTCCAGGACCCGGGGCACGTGCTGCTGCCGGGCGCGACGATCAACCTCCTGGACGCCGACGGCGAGCAGGTCGCCACGACCACGACCGATGCCGCCGGCGAGTACTACTTCGGCGGGGTCGGCGCGGAGTACGAGCTGACACCGGGCGCCGAGTACACCGTGCAGTTCGACGTCTGCACGGCGGACACCAGCGAGGTACCGGGCCAACCGGCCGCCGCCGACCTGCGGTTCACCCTGCCGCGCGCCGGTGACGACCCGGTCCACGACTCCAACGTGACGCCGCCGACCTCCGGCCGGCTCTGCGACGGCTACGCCCCGGTCACCGCGCCGGCCACCCCGGGAGGGGTCGATCACACGATCGACGCCGGCGTGCACATCCCGGAGCCGGAACCCCCGGTGGAGCCGACGGACCCGCCCCCGGCGGAACCGGTGGACCCCCCGGCCGAGCCCGTGGAGCCGGAGCCCAACGCTCCGGAGCCCCAGGCCCCGGGACCGGACCGACCGGGACCCGGACCGGGCGGCAGTCTCGCCCAGACCGGCACGTCCGGACTCGGTGGCATGCTCGCCCTCACCGCCGTGCTGCTCGGCGCGGGCACGGCGGCGGTCCTCATCACCCGTCAGCGGCGCGCACGACACCACTGACACCCGCAACACCCGCAACACCCGACGGGCCGGTGCACCGCACCGGCCCGTCGGCCTGACCGGCGGGCGGGGGACGGCCGGTGCCCGCGCGGCTGAAGCGGCGCGGATCAGACGCCGGCCAGCACCCGTTCCAGCGCGGCCCGGCCCGCCGGCCCCCAGTGCGGTTTGCCACCGGGAAGACCCCGGTCGCCGTTCTGGCCCATCAGCACCAGGAAGAGGCCCTTCATGGCGGCCAGCCCGCGGGCCCGCCGGATCGTCGCCGCGTCGGCGTGCGCGTAGGCGTCGAAGAACCGTGCCGCCGTGCCCGCCGGCAGCAGCACCCACGCGGCGGCGAGGTCCCACGCCGGGTCGCCGGCGAACATGTCGCCGAAGTCCACGATGCCCGAGAGGGTGCCTGCCGAGACGACGACGTTCGCCGGATGCAGGTCGCCGTGCACCCACACCGGCGGGCCCTCCCAGGCGGGGGCCGCGACGGCGTCGTCCCACACCGCCCGGACCTCGGCGGCGATGTCGTCGGGGGCGACGGCGCGGAAGAAGTGCTCGAAGCCGTCCCCGCAGTCCCTGGGGTGGGCGCCGCGGTCCGCGGCGATCGGCGCCTCGGCGGGCGCCGGCACATGGAGGGCCCGGAGGAAGCCCGCCAACGCGTCGGCCGCGTGGGCGCCACGGCTGATCGCGCCGTGGTCCAGCGGCTCGCCGGGGACCCAGGTCATCACCGTCCAGTGCTTGGGGAAGCGCGCGGACGGTTCGCCGAACCGCACCGGGGTCGGCACCGCCAGCGGCAGCCGCGGGGCCAGCACGGGCAGCCACCGCCGCTCCTTGAGCTGCAACTCGGGGGTGGGGTCCATGCGTTGCATGCGCACGGCCAACTCGTCCCCGAGCCGCCACATCTGGTTGCCCCAGCCGCCCGCGACCTCGCGGATGGCCAGCCCGGCGAGGTCCGGATGCTGCTCCCGCAGCAGGTCGCGGACCAGGTCTTCGTCGATCTCGGTCTGGGCGTCGGTCATGTGGACCAACGGTAGTGAGGCGGCGCGCGGAACGGGACGGAGCGCCCCGCAGGCGCAGGAGCAGGCCACCGCCGGGCGGTTCCGCACCTGCCCCGCCGGGGTGTCCGCCCCGGGCCGCCCCGGGGGGGCGGTTCGTGCGGCGAAGTCCCCTGCCGCGCGCGGTGGACGGCGGGGGAGCAGCCTCGCGTGCGCCTGGCCCGGTGGGTGTGGCAGCCTGCCTGGGGCGGTGGCCCCTGTCCAGCGAGGAAGTGGTGCGCGTGAAGGTAGTGGTCTTCGGCCCCAGTGGGTTGATCGGTGACGGGTTCGTGCGGGAGAGTCTGCGGGCCGAGGATGTCACCGAGGTGGTCACCGTCGGTCGTGGACCGCTGGCCGCGACGCACCCCAAGCACCGGCACCTCGTGCATGGTGACTTCCTCGACTTCGACGCGCTCAGCGGGGAGTTGGCGGGCGTCGATGCCTGTTTCTGGGCGTTGGGGGTGACGTCGATGGGCATGAGCCCGGCGGACTACGAACGCGTCACCCACGACTACACGGTGGCCGCCGTCCGCACGCTCGCCGCGGTCAACCCCGGCCTGACCTTCGTCTATCTCTCCGGCGCCGGGACCGACGGTACCGAGCGGGGGCGGAGCCGGTGGGCCCGGGTCAAGGGCCGGACGGAGAACGCGGTGATCGGGGCCTTCCCGCGCGGCTACGCCCTGCGGCCCGCCTTCGTGCTGCCCGCGCACGCGAAGCGGTCGAAGACGCGGGTCTACCGGTGGGGGACCGCGGCGGTCATCCCGTTCGCCCCGCTGCTGCGCCGGCTCTCCGGCGCGGCCGTGACCGACACCGCCCAGCTCGGGCGGGTGGGCCTGCACCTGGCCCGGCACGGTCATGAGCGGCGGGTCTGGGAGAACCGCGACATCGTGGCCCTGGCCACCGCCGACCCGGGCGCCTGAGACCGGGCCGGCGCCCCGGGCCGCCCCGGCCTCCGCTGACGCCTGCTCAACTTCAACCGCTTTTCACCACAAGTTATTTGCGAAAGCTATGGTTTGATGGCGGTGCAGGAAATCCTGCCGACGTGAGGAGTAGGTGCATGCGGAAGACCACGGGGTGGCTCGTCTCGGTGGCCGTACTGGCCGGGACAGCCACGGTGGGGGGAGCGGCGACGGGCGTCGCTCAGGCTCAGGAACAGGACATCGCGGAGCGCATCGCCGCGATCCCCGGCATGACGCTGATCGAGGAGAAGCCCGCCGCGAACGGCGACCGGTTCCTCCTGCTGAGCTTCGAGCAGCCGGTGGACCACCGCCGGCCCGGCTCGGGCACGTTCGAGCAGCGCATATCCGTGCTGCACACGGGCGAGGACCGGCCCACGGTGTTCCACACCAACGGCTACTGGCTCAACCCCAACCCGGCCTACAGCGAGCCCACCCAGCTGCTGGACGCCAACGAGGTCGGTCTGGAGCACCGGTTCTTCGGTGAGTCGGTCCCCGAGGTCGAGGACTGGACGCACCTGGACATCTACCAGGCGGCCAGCGACCAGCACCGCGTCCACGAGGCGCTGTCGGCGATCTACGACGAGAACTGGATCTCCCACGGGCGGAGCAAGGGCGGCATGACCGCGGCCTACTACCGCTACTACTACCCGGAGGACATGGACGGGACGGTCGCCTACGTCGCGCCCAGCAGCACCGACCGCGAGGACACCGCGCCCTACGACGCGTTCCTGTCCAGCGTCGGCACCGAGGAGTGCCGCTCGGCGTTGGAGGACGTGGAGCGCGAACTCCTGCTGCGGCGCGACGAGATGGTGCCGCTGCACGAGGCGTGGGCCGAGGAGGTCGGCGCCACCTTCACCAACGTCGGCGGCGTGGAACAGTCCTTCGAGGTCGGCCCGCTGAACCTGCGGTGGACCTTCTGGCAGTACTACGGCTCGGCCGAGGACTGTGCCGCGGTGCCCGAGCCGACCGCCTCCACCCAGGAGCTGTACGACTACGTGGACCAGATGGTGGGCTGGGGCGCGGACCACGAGCTGGCCGCCACCGTGCCGTACTACTACCAGGCCGCCACCCAGCTGGGGAACCCGCTGTACTCCACGGGGCACATCGACGACCTGCTGGAGTACCCGGAGCTGAAGTACTCCGGTGCCTTCGTGCCGCCGGAGATCGAGCTGCCGGCGTTCGACAACCGGGCGATGACCTGGGTCGACGGCTGGGTGACGCACCTGGGCACCGAGATGCTGTTCGTGGACGGCGAGGCCGACCCGTGGAGCGCCAAGCCGTTCACCGCGGACTCCGCCGACCGGGAGACGTACCGCCTGGTGGCCCCGGGGGCCAACCACAGCGCGGGCATCAGCCTGCTCGGGGCGGCCGACCGTGACCTCGCGGTCGAGTCGGTGCGCGCCTGGGCCGGTCTCCCGGCGGAGGCCCAGTCCCGGGCGGCGGCCGGCAACGCCTACGACCCGGCGCTGGACCACCCGGAGCCGCGCGAGCTGCTCCACCCGTGAGGCCAAGGCGCGGCGCTGCGACCGCCGCGCGGGGTTGACGCGACGCGAACGCCACGCCACGCGGCGGGTCCTGGCCAACCGGCCGGGGCCCGCCGCGTCGGCGTGCGGCCCGCACGTCGGCCGACGCGGCCTTGAGCGGCGTTCCCCCGGCCGCCTACCGTCGAGACGGTGGAGACCACATACCGGCCCGCCGCCCGGGTGATCTGCCTGGACGCCGCCCACCGCGTCCTGCTGCTGCGCTGGCGGGACCCGTTCGACGGCGCCCTGCTCTGGGAGCCGCCCGGCGGCGGCATCGAGCCCGGCGAGACACCCCTGGCGGCGGCGCGCCGCGAACTCGCCGAGGAGACCGGCCTCGACCCGGCCGCCGTCCTCGACCGGTCGGTGCCCGTCGACCGCGACGTGCGGTGGAACGGGCGGCGGTACGTCGGCGTGGAGCCCTTCTTCCTCGCCCGGTTCGGCGAGGAGCGGCCGGCTCTGCTGCGGACCGGGCTGCTCCCCGACGAGCGGGTCAACCTGGACGCGCACACCTGGATCGAGTGGTCGGCGCTGGACATGCTGCCCGACCCGGTCGAACCGCCGCGGCTGCTGGCCGTGTTGGACGCCCTGGCACCGGACGGCCCGTGGGCGCGGCGAGCCCAGCCGCACTCCGACTGACGGCGCCCCAGGGGCAGGAGCGGCCCCCGCCCGTGGCCGAAGTGGTCCGGAACAGGGGATCGTGGTCTGCGGCCACCCGACCGGGCTCGCCCGGGACCACCCCGAGCCGCGTGGCCTCGACGAGCAACCGCGGGTACTGATCGGGGGGATCGAAGGGCGTCCGGCCGCCCCGGCCCCGCTGGGCCCACCCGCCAGCCACCGGGTTCGCACCACCGCCCGCCGGTCGGCCTGTTACCCACGTCACAGACAATTCCTGTCAGCAATCGGGGCGTCGTTTCGCTCAAGTCACCGAGGGAGCGGACGAACAGACAGGAGCGCCCCATGAAACATCGCATCGTCGTCCTCGGCGCCGGCTACGCCGGGGCCCACGTGGCCGGGAACCTGGCCCGCCGGCTGTCCCCGGCGGACATCGACATCACCGTGGTCAACGCCGAGCCGGACTTCGTCCAGCGGATGCGGCTGCACCAGTTCGCGGCCGGTCACGCGATCGAGACGCCCGGGCTCGCCGAGGTCTTCGCGGGCACCGGGATCCGGCTGCGCGTGGCCCGGGTCACCGCCGTCGATCCCGAACGCCGCGTCGTCGCCGTGGCCGACGCCGCGGGTGGCGTCGAACTCGGCTACGACACGCTCGTCTACGCGCTCGGCAGCCGGGTCGCCGACCAGGGCGTGCCCGGCGTGGCCGAGCACGCCTTCGACGTCGCCGGCCGGCCCTCGGCGCAGCGCCTGCGCGAGCGCCTGGACGCCCTGGACGAGGCGGGTGAGGGGGGCCGGGTGCTGGTCGTCGGCGACGGGCTGACCGGCATCGAGACCGCACCCGAGATCGCCGAGGCCCGGCCCGGCCTGTCGGTGACGCTGGTCGCCCGCGGCGAGCTGGGCGCCGCCCTCTCCGCCGGCGCCCGCACGCACCTGCGCCGGGCCTGCGACCGGCTGGGCGTCACCGTCCTGGAGCACACCGAGGTCGAAGCCGTCGAAGCCACCCGGGTACGGTGCGCCGACGGCACCGTCCTGGCCGCCGACGCGACGGTGTGGACCGCCGGGTTCGCGGTCAGCCCGCTCGCCGCGGCCGGCGGCCTCGATGTCACCGAGGGCGGCCAGCTCGTCGTCGACCGCACCATGCGGTCGGTCTCCCACCCGGACGTCTACGCCGTCGGCGACAGCGCCCACGCGATCGGCGACAACGGCCGGCCACTGCCGATGTCCTGCGCCTCGGCCGGCGCCACCGGCAAGCAGGCGATCGAGGCGATCGTCGCGCGGTTGACCGGCCGCGAGGTCCCCCGTGCCAAGCTCGTGTACGTGCTCAACCACATCAGCCTGGGCCGGCGGGACGGGCTGCTGCAGCCGGTCGACGACCAGGCGCGGGCGAAGCCGAGGTACGTGGGCGGCCGGAAGGCCGCGCGGATCAAGGCGGGCATCCTCCGGGGCGCGCTGTGGGCCACCGCGCATCCCACCCTCGGCCTGCCCAGGCGCCGGCGCCGGCTGGCCGTCGCGCTGCCGACGTCCACGGGTCGGCCCGCCGAGAACCCGGCCGCGTAGCCACCCAGGGAGGTCCGCGTGGACAGCACCACCACTGATCGCTTCGACACCGGTCGGTTCGAGGCCAGTCGGCACCGGCTGGCCTCCCTGGCGTACCGGTTGCTCGGCTCGGCGGCCGACGCCGAGGACGCCGTCCAGGACGCCTACCTGCGCTGGCAGGCCGCCGACCGGCGGCAGCTGAGGACGCCGGAGGCCTGGCTGACCAAGGTCGTCACCAACCTGTGCCTGGACCGGCTCCGTTCGGCGGCCGCCCGCCGGGAGCGCGCCGTCGGAGCCTGGCTGCCCGAGCCGCTCCTCGACGGCGACCCGATGCTCGACCCGGCCGACACCTTCGAGCAGCGCGAATCGGTCTCGCTGGCCGTGCTGACCCTGATGGAGCGCCTGTCGGCGCGGGAACGGGCCGTCTATGTGCTGCGGGAGGCGTTCTCCTACCCCCACGCCGAGATCGCCGAGATCCTCGACATCACCGAGGCCGCCAGCCAGCAGCATCTGCACCGGGCCCGGCGCCGCGTCGGTGCCGCTCGGCGCGGCGGCGAGGTCGACCCGGCGGCCGCCCGTGGGATCGTCGCGGAGTTCCTCGCCGCCACCTCGTCGGGCCAGACCGAACGGCTGGTGGCGCTGCTCACCGACGACGCGACCGCGATCTCCGACGGCGCCGGCCTGACCGAGCGGCTGCTGCGGTACGACACGCCACGGCGTATCGCCGCCGTCGCCCGGGCCGGCTTCAGGCCCACGCCGGCGAAACGGCGGCTGGCCGGCGGCACGCCCGCCATGCACTTCGCGTTCGTCAACGGCTCGCCCGCCGTCCTCGCCGTGCTCGACGACCGGGTCGTGGGCTCCGTGACGTTCGACCTCGCCGGCGGCCGGATCGCGACCGTGCGGGGCATCGCGACGCCCGCCCGGCTCGGCCGTCTCAGCGAGGCGTGGCGGCGTCATGAGCCGGGGCCGCCGCTGATCGCCCGGTGGTGAGGCGCCGGCGCGCGCCGGAGACCTCGCTCCTCGGGGGGCGCGAGGTCTCCGGTGGTGGTGCCGGAGACCTCGCGCGGTGGGGCTGGCCGGGCGGTCGGTCAGCTGGTGAAGGCGCTGAGGGCCAGCACGGCGGCGAAGCCGGTGACGCCGACGGTGGTCTTCATGACCGTCCAGGACCTGAGGGTGTCGGCCACGGACATCCCGAAGTAGCGGTTGGCCATCCAGAAGCCGGAGTCGTTGACGTGGGAGAACGCGGCGCCGCCGCAGGCGATGGCGATGGTGGTGAGCGCGGTCTCGGTCGGGCCGGCGCCCAGCGCCTGGGCCAGCGGCGCGGTGAACGTGGCGCCGGTGATCATCGCGATCATGCCGGAGCCCTGGCAGATGCGGATCACCGAGGCGGTGAGGAAGCCGAAGACCACCAGCGGCACGCTGGCGTCCTCCATCGCCTCGGCCAGCACCTCGCCGAGGCCGGAGGCGACCAGCACCCCGCCGAAGGCGCCGCCGGCGCCCGTGATCAGGATGATCTGGCCGGCCGGGCCCAGCGCGGAGGAGGCCAGCTCGCGCAGCTCCTCGCCGGTGGCGCCGCGCCGCACGCCGAAGAAGTACATGGTGTAGAGGCAGGTCAGCAGCAGCGCGATCACCGGGTGGCCGATGAACATCAGGGTGTTGGCCGGGGCGGTGCCCTCCTGGAGGGCCTGCTTGCCGACGGTGCCCAGCACGATCAGGGCCAGCGGCAGCAGCAACGCCCCGACCACGGACCGGAAACTGGGCAGCGAGGCGCCCCGCGGCGACTCCACGCCGGCGGCGTCCGAGCTAGTGCCGCCGCCCGCCGTCCCGCCGATGCCGGTGGCCTCGGCGTGCAGCTGGGTGGGCACCGGCACGAAGATCCGCTTGGCGATGTAGCGGCCGAACAGCGGCCCCGCGACGGTCACCGCCGGGATGCCGCACAGCACGCCGAAGAGGATGACCAGGCCCAGCTCGGCGTCCATGATGCCGGCCGCGGCCAGCGGACCGGGGGCCGGCGGCATGAAGGTGTAGGCGCAGCTCAGCCCGGCGCACATCGGAATGCCGTAGTACAGCAGGGACTTGCCGGTGCGCTGGGCGATGCCGTACAGCATCGGCACCAGGATGACGATCGCGACGTCGATGTAGACCGAGATCGACACCAGGAAGCCGGCCACGCCGAGGCCCCAGGCGATGTTCTTGTCGGAGAACTTGCCGACCAGGGTGGTGGCTATCCGTTCGGCCGCGCCGGCACGTTGCAGGATGGTGCCGAAGACGGCGCCCAGGCTGATCACCAGGGCGAGTTGGCCGAGCGACCCGCCCATCTCCTCGACGACCAGTTCCACCAGTTCGGTCGGGCTGGTGCCGACGGCCAGGCCGAAGACGATGGTGGTCACCAGCAGCGCCAGGAACTCCTGGAACTTCCATCTGATCACCATCAGCAGGAGGAGCCCGACCGCCGCCAGCGCGGCGACCAGGGTCCACGTCGTGTTGTCCATCGAACATCTCCGTTGATGCGGGGTGTGAGCGGTGCCGCCGGGGGAGGGGCGGCGGTCAGGGGTGGGTGGGGGGCGGAGCGGGGGCCGGTGGCCCGCGGGGGTCAGTGGGGACGGGGGACGGCGCCGCGTTCCTCCTCGGCGCGCAGGAACGCGAAGTCGCAGCCCTCGGGTGCCTGGTTGACCTGTTCGGTGAAGAGCCGGCCGTAGCCACGGCCCGGCTTGGGCCGTGCGGGGGCGGGGGCGGTGCGGGCGCGTTCGGCCAGTTCCTCCTCGGGGATGTCCAGCTGGAGGAGACGGTCGGCGACGCTGAGCCGGATTGGGTCCCCGGTGCGGACCAGGCCGAGGGTGCCGCCGACGGCGGCCTCCGGCGCGACGTGCAGCACGATGGTGCCGGCCGCGGTGCCGGACATCCGGCCGTCGGAGACCCGGACCATGTCGCGGACGCCCTGCCGGGCCAGCTTCCTGGGGATGGGGATGTAGCCGGCCTCCGGCATGCCGGGGGCGCCGACCGGGCCGATGTTCCGCAGCACCAGCACGTCGTCCGGGTGGACGTCGAGGTCCTCGTCGTCGATCCGGGCGGCCAGGTCGGCGGCGTCCTCGAACACCACGGCCCGGCCGTAGTGTTCGAGCAGGCGGGGGCTGGCCGCGGCCTGCTTGATGACGGCGCCGTCCGGCGCCAGGTTGCCGCGCAGCACGGCGAGGCCGCCGCTCGGGTAGATCGGCCGGTCCAGTGGGCGGATCACGTCCTGCGGGAACGGCTCGGGCGCCTCGGCCAGCTCCTCGCCGAGGGTGCGGCCGGTGACGGTGGGCGCGTCCAGGTGCAGCAGGTCGCGCAGTTCGTGCAGCAGCCGGGGCACGCCGCCGGCCCGGTGCAGATCCTCCATGTAGTGCTCGCCGGCCGGCTTGAGGTTGACCAGCACCGGGGTCTCCCGGCTCATCCGGTCGAAGGTGTCCAGGTCCAGGCGGTAGCCGAGGCGGCCGGCGACGGCGGCCAGGTGGACCAGGGCGTTGGTGGAGCCGCCGACGGCGAGCAGCACCCGCAGCGCGTTCTCCAGCGCCTCGGGGGTGAGGATCCGGTCGATGGTCAGGCCCTCCTGGGCCAGGCCGACGGCGCGGCGGCCGGTGAGTTCGGCGATCCGCGTCCGGTCGGCGGTCACCGCCGGCGGTGTCGCGCTGCCGGGGAGGGCGATGCCGGCGGCCTCGGCGACGGTGGCCATGGTGGAGGCGGTGCCGGCGACCGAGCAGGTGCCGACGCTGCCCACCAGCCGGCCGTTGACCTCCCGGATCTCGGCCTCGTCGATCTCCTGGGCCCGGTAACGGCCCCAGAACGCGCGGCAGTCGGTGCAGGCGCCGACGGTGCGGCCGCGGTGCGAGCCGGTCAGCATCGAGCCGGTGACCAGCTGGATCGCCGGCTTGTTGGCGGAGGCGGCGCCCATCAGCTGGGCCGGCACCGTCTTGTCGCAGCCGCCGATCAGCACCACCGCGTCCACCGGCAGGGCGCGGATCATCTCCTCGGTGTCCATGGCCATGAGGTTGCGCAGGAACATGCTGGTCGGGTGCGAGAAGCTCTCGTGCAGGGAGATCGTCGGGAACTCGACGGGCAGCCCGCCGGAGAGCATCACCCCGCGTTTGACCGCCTCGACCAGCTGCGGCATGTTGCCGTGGCACGGGTTGAAGCCGCTGCCGGTGTTGACGATGCCGATCACCGGGCGGTCCAGGGCGTCGTCGGTGTAGCCGGCGCCCTTGATGAACGCCGTGCGCAGGAAGAGCGCGAACTCCTCGTCGCCGTAGTTGACCAGGCCACCCCGCATGCCCTGGGGCGGGGTTCCGCTGTCCGTCATAGCCGCTCACTTCATTATTGATAATCTTGTCGATATGAGCGGGCATGTAACCACGGTGCCCCGACGCGGGACAAGACCCGTGCCAGGACCCGTGCCAGAATGAGCGGCGCGCGACGGCGACGAGGGAGGGCCGGATCCGTGGCGAGAACGGACGAGACAGCGCCGAAGACCGGCACCGCGCCCCAGGTCGCCGGGATGCTGGAGGAGGAGATCGTCCTCGGGCTCCGCTTCCCGCACCAGCGGCTGGTCGAGGACGAGCTGATGGCACGGTTCGCCGCCAAACGGCACGTCGTGCGCCGCGCCCTCCAGGACCTGGAGAACGACGGGCTGGTCGAACGCCGGCCGCACGTCGGCGCGTTCGTCCGGGCCTACACGGCCAAGGAGGTCCGCGACATCTACGCCGTGCGGGAGCTGCTGGAGACCGCCTGCGCCCGCGGCATCCCGCTGCCGGTGCCGGCCGAGCGCCTCGCCGAGCTGGTCGCCATCCAACGCCGGCACGACACCGCCGTGGACAGCGACGACCTCCGCGGCATCATGCACAGCAACACCGCCTTCCACCGCGCGCTCTTCGCGCTCTCCGAGAACGACGCGCTGGTCGCGGCGATCCTCCGGCACGCCCAGATGACCCACGCCATCCGCTCCGTCAACGCCGGCTCCCGCCCCGTCCAGGACCAGGCGCGGCGCGAACACTGGGCGATGATCCACGCCCTGGAGGAGTGCGACCCGGAAGCGCTCGCCGAGACCTGCCGGCAGCACCTGCTGCCCTCCCGCGACGCCTACCTGCGCCGCGTCGAGACCCTCGCCCCGGACACCGCCTCCGCCCGGCGCTGACCGGTCCCGGTCGGTTTCCGGTCAGGTCCCGGTCGGATCGCCGGAACCGGGGCCCGCGGGGGCTGCCAGCTCGCGCCCGGCCGGGTACACATGTCTGCGGGGACACGGCCCGGGCCGCGACGACGGCACGGACGAGGCCGTGACGGAGCCGAGGGGGTCGGTGGGGATGTTGACGGTGTACGACAGCGCGCGCTTACCGCTGGAGGACCGGATCGCGGGGTGGGAGGCGGCCACCGCCCGCTCGGTGGTCCCCGTCCGGATGCGGTTCCCCGACCCCGAGCGGTTCGTGGGCCGGGTCCGGGCGGCCGAGCTGGGGGGACCGCGCCTCTCGACCGCCGTCCACAGCTCGCTGCACGCCGACCGCACGCCCCGGCTGATCCGGCGAGACGACCCCGATCTGGTGCAGTTGGCGCTGATCGTCCGGGGCCGGCAGCGGATCGAGCAGGACGGGCGGCTCGCGGCGCTGCGCCCGGGGGAGATGGTCGTCAACGAGACCTACCGGCCCTTCGAGACCCGGGTGGACTTCGACCGGCAGGTGGCGGAGAGCCTGATGTTCCAGTTCTCCCGCACCCTGCTGCCGCTGCGGCCGGCCGAGCTGCGGCGGCTGACCTCCGTTCCGCTGCCGGCGGACGGCGGGGTGCGGCGGTTGCTCGCCGACTTCCTCACCGGGCTGGCAGCCGAGCTCGACACGTGCACGCCGGCGGACGCCGAACGGCTCGCCGGCACCGTCCTGGACCTCACGACCACCGTGCTGCTGCACCAGTTGGGCCGGGAGCCGGCGGGGGAGTCCGCCGACCGCACCCTCTTCCTGCGCAGCCTCGCCTTCATCCGCGGCCACCTGGCCGACCCGCGGCTGACCCCGGAGGCCGTCGCCGCCGCGCTGAACGTCTCCCGGCGGCAGCTCTACCGGGTCCACCAGCGGCACGGCGCGACGGTCGCCGCGCTGATCCGGCAGCAGCGGTTGGAGCGCTGCCGCCGCGACCTGGCCGACCCGCGCCTGGGCCACCTCGGGGTCGGCGCGGTCGCGGCCCGCTGGGGCTTCACCGGGCACGCCGAGTTCGCCCGGGCCTTCCGCCGCGCCATGGGAGTCCCGCCCAGCGAGTACCGGCGGACCGCCCACCACCCACCGCTGACCGGTCCCGGTGCGGCCGGCGGGCGACGCGGTTCGGTACCGAGCCGTGACGGTGTTCGCACCCCGGACTGATCGTCCACCTGCCACCCTGAGGGCATGGGCGACGAGAAGCCGGGGGACGGCGGTTTCCTCCATGTGCACAACGAGATGCGCGGGCACGCCGACTATGTGGTGCAGATCGGCCAGGTGCTCGGCGACGTCACCATCAACACCACGGTCGACCCGGTCGAACAGGCCGCCCGCGAGTTGGCGTTGAGCGTGCGTCAGCAGTGGGCGGCCGAGCTGCGGGCGCGCGACGTGGCGGCCGAGCGGGAGCCGCTGACGGTCCGCTGGGCGGCCGACTGGGGACCTGCCGCGGCCGGTGGTTCGGCCGTCGGTGACGCGACCGCGCTGGTCGACGCCTTCGCCGCGCTCCCCTTCCGCCGCCTGCTGCTCCTGGGCCCGCCCGGCTGCGGGAAGTCGGTGCTGGCGATCCACCTCACCCTGGAGCTGGCGGCCCGCTGTCTGACCACCCCCGGGGCGCCCGTCCCGGTGCTCCTCACCCTGGAGGGCTTCGACCCGACCCGGGAGCACTTCCGCGCCTGGCTGGACCGCGGCCTGCCGCCCGCCGCCCGCGGCCGGGTCCCCCGGCACCGGCTGCTGCCGGTCCTCGACGGGCTGGACGAACTCCCGCCGCACCGCCGCCGGCAGGTCCTGCAGGGCATCGACGGCGCCCTGGGGCGGGACGACGCCGTCATCCTCGCCTGCCGCGAGGACGCCTACCGGGAGACCGTCGCCAGCGGCGGCGAGATCTCCCGGGCCGCCACCCTCACCGCCCGGCCGGTGACGCTCGCCGACGCCACCGCCTACCTGCTGCGGGCCACCCCGTCCCGGCTCCACGACCGGTGGCACGCGGTCGCCGCCACCCTGGCCGAGACACCGGACGCGCCCCTGGCCCGGGCCCTGGGCAACCCGCTGATGATCTGGCTGGCCAGCCGGTCGCCCGACCCGGAGGAGTTACTCCGCCACGGCCAGGACGTCGAACGCCACCTGCTGGACGCCGTCTTCCCCGCCGTCTTCACCGAGGACCCGACCGACCCCGACCGGCTGCACGCCCCCGGCCACTGGAACCCGCGCCGGGCCCGGGGCTGGCTGACCTGGCTCGCCCGCCGCCTCGACGCCGAGGGCACCACCGAACTCGCCTGGTGGCGACTGCTCCGCGGGCCGGGCAGCTGGTTCCTCACCGTGGGCGTGCTGCTCGCCCTCAGCCTCGGCCTCGCCCGCGCCGCCGAGGCGTTCACCGGCTGGTACTCCGACGACTTCGTCCAGACCCTGGGCCTCGAACTCTCCCTCTCCATGGGCGCGTTGCAGGGCGCCGTGCTCTGGTTCGCCGCCGACTACTGGTTCGGCGCCCGCCGGGGCGAGCCACGCCGCCGCGCCAACCCGTTCCGCATCCACGCCGCGCTGCGCAGCGCCAGCCGGGCCGCCTCGGCCCGCCGGGTGGCGTGGGCCTCGGTCGCCGTCCTCTACCCGGCCGGCACCATCGCGCTCGTCTCCACCAGCGCGTTCGACCAGCGCCCCTACCTGATCATGATGGTCTGCGGGTCCGTCCTCGCCCCGCTGCTCATGGTCGCCATCGCCGCCCCCGCCGACACCGTCGACGCGGCGACCCCGGCCCAACTGCTCGCCGACGAACGCCGGGCCACGCTGTTGTCGGTCACCGTGGTCGCGCCCCTCATCGGCGTCGGCCAGGCCGCCCACGACTGGTACGGGGTGGCCCCGGCGGCCGGCCTCGGCCGGGGCGTCATGGGCTGGTTCGGCGCGGCGGCCGTCCTCTTCCTGCTCAGCCCGTGGAGCCGCTGGCTGCTGGGGCGCGGTTGGCTGGCGCTGCGCGGCGTGCTGCCCTGGTCGCTGATGGAGTTCCTGCGCGACGCGCACGCCGGCGGGCTGCTCGCCCAGGGCGGCGGCGTCTTCCGCTTCCGGCACCTGCGCCTCCAGGAACACCTGGCCCGGCCGGCCCCCACCGGGCCGGCCACCGGTGCCGCCCCGGGCGGCCCGGGCCTCCCCGGGCCGGCCACCCGCCGCACGTTGCGCCAGGAGGCCACGGCCGCGGCGGCCCGGCCCGTCGCCGGCTACCGGGGCTGGCGGGTCGTCCAGGACGACGCGCACGCCTTCCGGCTCTCCGCCCGCGACCGGCGGATGCCCGTCGCGCACTGGCCCCCCGTACTGCTGGTCGCCGCCGTGGTGATGGTCCGGGCGGCGCTCAACGGCGACCCGGTCATGGCGCTGGGCGCGGCCGCCCTCTGGTGCGGCATCGGGCTGCTGATCAGTCTGTTGGGCCTGCTCCGCCCGCCGATCCGGATCGAACTGCACCTGACCGCCGACCAGTTGGCGTTCCGCTTCGGGCGGCACCACGGCTGGCTCGCCTGGGCGGACGTGCTGGCCGTCGACTTCCGCAAGATCACCCGATACGGGCGGGACACCCGGGTCTACGCCGTGCAGGTGCTGCTGCGGCCCGGGGCCACACCGCCGCCCCGCGCCTTCCGGGCCGGCGAGGGCCGGTACTGGGTGCTGCCACTGTCCGTGCTGCCGGCGCTGCCCACCGACGTCTCCGCCGCCCTGGCCCGTTTCGGCGGCACCCGCTGGACCCCGCCGCCGGACGGCCCGGGCCCGGCCGGCTGACCGTCAGTCGGGCTTCCTGGCCATCACGACCAGCCCCGGGCCGGTGTGCTCCCCGGCGGGCAGCCGGAGTTCGGCGACCGGGCGCAGCCCGGCCCGCTCGATCAGCGCCACATACGGTTCCGGCCGCCACCGGTACGTCGTCCAGCGCACCGGCACGCCGCCGTAGGCCTCGGTCCGCGCCAGGTCGCCGTCGCCCACGTGCGTCCCGGTGAGGAAGTACCCGCCCGGCCGCAGCGCCCGCACGAAGCTGGCGAGCACCCCCGGAAGCACGTCGCGGGGCAGGTTGAAGAGCGACCACCAGCCGAGCACGCCGCCCAACGACGCGTCCGCCAGGTCGAGTTCGGTCGCCGAGGCGACCTCGAAGCGGCACTCCGGGTACAGCCGGCGGGCGTTCTCGACCATCCGGGGCGACAGATCGACCCCGGACACCTCCAGCCCGCGCTCCGCGAGGTAGCCGGTCACCGTGCCGGGCCCGCAGCCCACGTCCAGCACCGGCCCCAACTCGCCCACGGAGTCGGCGAACGCGTCGATCGACGCCTTGAGCCAGGGGTCGCGCCGGATGTCGCCGATCCCCGTCGTCAGCACCATGTGGACGTAGTTGTCGGCCACCCGGTCGTAGGACTCCCGAACCTGGTCGAGATCGGCCGGCCGGGCGGTACGTTGCGCGCGCATCCGCACACCCTAGGACCGCCGACCGCGGGCCAGGACCGCGGGGTTGCGCAGGCGCGGGTTGGCGGGGGAGCCGACGAGCAGGCCGGCGGTGGTGATCCCGTGCCGCGGTCGTTGTCGACGGTCTGCTCCGCATCTCTCGCCCCCCCGCCCGCAACTCCCAGCGCGCGCAGCCATCGTGGCCTGGCCGGCGGAGTATGCCACCGGACCGCCGGCGATGGCGGAAGCGAACGGCGGGCGTCGTGCCCGGCCGGACCCGGCCGGTTCACAGCCGGTGGTGCACCCACACCCCCGGCTCGACGTAGACCGCGACATCGTGCTGGACGTCGCAGTGCACCGGCACGAGCGCGCCCGGGACCTGGACCGGCCCGGACCGGTCGAACGGCAGGCCGGTCCAGGCCCGCCACTCGGCGAGCGTGCCCGGGATGACCATCGCGCGTTTGCAGGTGCCCACGATCCGGCCGCCGGCCCGGACATGCACGCGCAGCCACGGATCGCGCGGCAGCCCGTCCTCGCGCACCAGCCCGGCGTACGCGTCGATCGGCAGGTCCGGCACCAGGTGCTTGTGGTTCGGCCGCACCGGGGCGACCAGGTGCTCGTACCCGAGGCGGGCCGCGTTCTCCCGCATCGCGGCCAGCATCCGGCCGGACAGCCCGGTGCCCTGCCGGTCCTTGGCGATGGTGATCTCCAACGCCGAGACCAGGTTCGGCCGCCGGCCGAGCTGCCGGTCCCGCGCCGAGCGCCAGATCGCCCCGTCCCAGCCGTCGTCCGGGAGTTCACCGAGCGCCGGGTCGCCGTCCCAGGCGAACGGCACGGAGTACGCGCGGGCGATCACCCGGTCCGGGGCGGCCGCGTCGTAGGCGAGCAGCCCGAACTCCGGGTGCGCGGTGCGGACATCGCTGTAGTACAGCGGAGCCATCGGGTCCTCGTCCATGAACGCGGGCCAGGGCTCGGTCGCCGCGTCGGGGAAGGAGGACTTGAGGGTGGGCTGTTCGGCGAGGGTCACGATGCGCAGGTCCATGCCGGGACGGTAGGCATCCGCGCGGGATCGGGCACCTGATTATCCGACGATCCCGCGCCGGGCGGCCCGATTCAGCGGATGTACAGCGAGAGCCCCTCGTTGCCCAGCACCGTGGCGGACTCGCCGGGGTCGACGATGCCGTCCGCGGCGCCGCCGCAGATGCCGCCCGCGTGGATGGTGGCCCGCTCGTTGGTCGCGTTGGTGACCTGGTCGCCGGAGCTCACCGGGTAGCAGCCGCTCGGGTTGGCGTACTGGTGCCCGCCGATGTGCAGGGTCCCCTGCGCGGCCTGCGCCGGGGTGGCGGCGGCCAGGGCGAGCAGGCCGGCGGCGAGGGCGGTCGAGGCGGAGTGGAACAGACGGCGCACGGAGAACCCCCGAAGTTTGGGTGGCAAGGACACCCCGATCCTGGTCGGCCCGCGCCCCCCGGAAACGGCGGGCGGCCGGCGCCCGGACGTGCGTGGCGGCGCGCGGCCGCGCGGTCCGCGCCGGTCAGCCGCGCGATGGCACCGGGCCGAGCACCCGGTCCAGGTACGGGTTGGCGAAGACGCCGTCCGGGTCGAGCCGTTCGCGCACCGCCAGGAAGTCGGCGAACCGCGGGTAGCGCTCCCGCAGCGCCGCCGCGTCCAACCAGTGCAGCTTGCCCCAGTGCGGCCGGCCGCCCACCGCGTCGGCGATCTCGGCGACCGCCCGGAAGTACCGCTCGTACGGCAGCCGGTGGTACTGGTGGACCGCCACATAGGCGGACTCGCGCCGGTAGGCGGTGGAGAGCCAGACGTCGTCGGCCGGCGCGAAGCGCACCTCGACCGGGAACGCGACCCGCTCGCCGCTGTCCGCCACCCAGCGGCGGATCGCCAGCAGCACCTCCGCCACCGCCTCCCGGGGGACCGCGTACTCCATCTCGCGGAAGACCACCCGGCGCGGCGAGGTGAACACCCGGTAGGAGTCGTGACTGTAGGTGCGGGCGGCCAACGCCCGGCTGCTGAGCGCGTTCAGTCGGGGGATCGCCCGGGGCACCGCGGTGGCGAGCCGGTTCACCCCCTCGTAGAGGGTGTTGGAGAGGAACTCGTCGTCGAACCAGGCCCGGGCCCGGCGCGGTGGGCGGGGCGGCTCGCCGGCCGGCAGCCGGTTGTTGCGCTTGGTCAGCGTCCGGTCGGTGTGCGGGAACCAGTAGAACTCCACGTGCTCGTTCTCCGCCAGCAGCCGAGGCAGCTCCCCGAGCACCTCGGTCAGGCCCATCGGCCCCTCCTGGGCCCGCAGGTGGAAGGCCGGCTCGCACTGGAGGGTGACGCTCGTCAGGACCCCGAGCGCGCCGAGGCCGACGCGGGCCGCGGCGAACACCTCCGGCTCCTCCGCCGCCGAGCAGCGCAGGCGCGAGCCGTCCGCGCACACCAGCTCCAGCCCCCGCACCTGCGCGGCCAGGCCGCCCGAGCGGGCCCCGGTGCCGTGGGTGCCGGTGGAGATGGCGCCGGAGACGGTCTGCCGGTCGATGTCGCCCAGGTTGGTCATGGCCAGGCCGTGCGCCGCCAGCACCGCGTTCAGCCGGTGCAGCGGCATGCCGGCCTCGACGGTGACCAGGCCCGAGCCGGCGTCGATCTGGACCGGGGCGTCCAACGCGGCCATCCGCAGCAGCACCCCGTCGGTGGCCGCCACCCCGGTGAACGAGTGGCCGCTGCCCACCGCCTTCACCCGCAGCCCGTCGGCGCCGGCCGCGCGGACCACCGCCGACAACTCCTCGACGGTCGCCGGCGCGACCACCCGCGCCGGGCGCGCGGTCACCGTGCCCGACCAGTTCCGCCACGTGGGCGCAGCCGTCATCTCCGCTTCCCCTGTCGTCGTGCGGCGGCCGGGCCCCCGCCGGGCGGGGCGGCACGCGGCCGAACTCCGGTGCGGCACGGGGGGTTACCCCGGGCGGCGGCGCCGCTACGGTGGTCGGCACCCGGCCGAGGGCGCCGGGCGGACCGGGGGTTCACCGTGCGCGCACCCGTCACTATGCCGCAGGCCGCCGTCGGCGGCGAGACCCGTGCACGGCTGGAACGGGCCACCGCCTCCCTCGAACCGCCGTTCGCCGTCGTCGACCTGGCCGCCTACGACGCCAACGCCGCCGATCTCGCCCGCCGTTCGCTGGGCAAGCCGATCCGGCTGGCCAGCAAGTCGGTGCGCTGCCGGGCCCTGACCCGGCGGGTGTTGGACCGGCGCGGCTTCAACGGGGTCCTCGCCTACACGCTGCCCGAGGCGCTCTGGCTCGCCGCCGGAGCCGACGACGATGACGGCGTCGGGGACGTGGTGGTCGGCTACCCGACGGCCGACCGGACGGCGCTGCGCCGGCTGGCCGGCGACGAACGGCTGGCGCGCCGGGTGACGTTGATGGTCGACTCCGTCGAACACCTCGACTTCCTGCGCGCCGCGATCGGCCCCAGCCCGGCGCGCCCGCTCCGTCTCTGCCTCGAACTGGACGTGTCACTCCGGCTGTTCGGTGACCGGCTGCACATCGGCGCACGCCGCTCCCCGGTCCGCACGCCGGCCGCCGCCGTGGCCCTGGCCCGGGCGGTGGCCGCCCGGCCGGAGTTCCGGCTCGTCGGCCTGATGGCCTACGAGTCGCAGATCGCCGGCGTCGGCGACGCCCCACCCGGGGCGCCGCTGCGCGGCCTCGCCGTGCGCGCGCTGCACCGCGCCTCCGCCGCGGAGCTGCGGGAACGCCGCGCCGCCGTGGTCGCCGCCGTGCGGGCCGTCACGGAGCTGGAGTTCGTCAACGGCGGCGGCACCGGCAGCGTCGACCGCACCGCCGCCGAGCCGGCCGTGACCGAGGTCGCGGCCGGCTCCGGGCTGTACGGGCCGCTGCTGTTCGACGCCTACCGCGCGTTCCGGCCGCGCCCGGCCGCCTACTTCGCGCTGCCCGTGGTGCGCCGGCCCGCGCCCGGCATCGCCACCGTGCTCGGCGGCGGCTGGGTCGCCTCAGGCCCGCCAGGCGCCGACCGGCTGCCCCGCCCCGCGTTCCCGCGCGGCCTGCGCTACACCGCCGCGGAGGCCGCCGGCGAGGTGCAGACGCCGCTGCTGGGCGCCGCCGCCCGCGACCTGGCGGTCGGCGACCTGGTGTGGTTCCGGCACGCCAAGGCCGGCGAACTCGCCGAACACGTCAACTCGTTCCACCTGGTCGACGGCGACCGGCTGGTCGCCGAGGCGCCCACCTACCGGGGCGAGGGCCGGGCGTTCCTCTGACCGCGCCCGGTCCCGGCCCGGCGGCGGGGGCGGGTCAGCCGCTTGCCTCCTCGTCGAGGGCGGTCAGGGCGCCGTCCCGCAGGAGGTGGACGTACTCCGCCGCCCAGGACTCGACGGTCGCCGCGTCCCACAGATCGGCCGAGTACTCCACCGCTCCCTCCAGTACCTCGCCGGCCGGGGTGAGCACCACGATGAACTCGGCCCGGGACGCGGCCGGCGCGATGTCCGTCACCACCGCGGTCACCCCGGGCAGGTCGATCCCGATGTCCAGGGTGCTCTCGTAGGCCAGGCCGAACGGCAGCTGGTCCGGCATGGTCACGCCCCTGCGCTCCCGCATCGCCGGCGCCACCCGGCGCGGCGGCATGGCGTGCTCCATGCCCCGGACCACGGCGCCGGCGACCCGGTCGGTCAGCTCGCCGAACGAGCCCGTCCCGGCGTCCCGCACCCGCAGCGCGAAGCCGGTCGACAGGCAGCCGACCAGCGACTCGAACGCGCGGCTCTCCCGGCCCGCGTACGAGATGTTCAGCAGCACGTCCGGCTGCTCCGCCTTGCCGGCCAGCAGCCGGCCGAGGGCCGCCGCGGTGATCACGAACGGCGTGGTGCCGCGCTGGACGGCCAGCCGTTCCACCGCCGCGCACACCTCCGCCGGCACCGTGAAGGTCACCACCCCGCCCCGGCCGCTGAGCGCCGCCGGCCGCGGCCGGTCCAGCGGCAGGTCGGCGGTGAACGGCGCGTCCACCAGCTCGTCCAGCCAGTAGTCCGTCCGTCGCTCGCCGGTGGCGCGTTCGTGCTCGGCCTGCCAGTGCGCGAACTCGACCTGCTGTGGCGGGTCCTGCGGCAGCCCGGCGTCCCCGCCGGCTATCGCCGCCCGGTAGAGCGCGGAGAGGTCCCGGAACAGCACCGACAGGCCCCACCCGTCGCAGGTGCAGTGGTGCAGCACCAGCAGCAGCACCCACTCCTCGGTGCCGACCCGCAGCAGCCGGGGTGCGAGGACCGCGCCGGTGAACGGGTCGAGCGGGGTGTCCGCCGCGGCCAGCGCCAGCCGCCGCACCTCCGCCTCGCGCTCCGCCGCCGGGAGCGCGGTCAGGTCGGTCAGCGGCAGCTCCAACGGGGCCGGCGCGAGCACCTCCTGCCGCCAGGCGCCGGCCGCCTCGTCGCGTACCAGCCGGGTGCGCAGCGCCTCGTGACGGTCCGTCACCCCGTCGAGGGCGGCGCGCAGCGCGTCGGCGTCGAGGGGGCCGGTGAGGCTGACCCGCAGCGCCACGTTGAGGACCTGCGGCCTGGCGTGCCGCAGTTGCAGGGTGGCGAACCGGGTCTGCTGCTCGGTGGCCGGGCCGTCGCGGACCACCGCCCGCTCCGCTGGCGGGGGCGCCGGTTCCGGCTGCTGGTTCGGCTGCGAGTTCGGGTCCGGGGCCGGGTCTTCGCCGGGGCTGAGGAACGCGGTCACCGCGCGCAGCGTCGGCTCCCGGTACAGGCGGGAGAGCGGGTACTCGACGCCGCACTCCTCGCGGAACCGGTTGACCAGCCGCATCACCGTGATCGAGTGCCCGCCCAGGTCGAAGAGCGAGGCGTCCGGGTCGACCTCCGTCTCCGGCAGGTCGAACTCGGCGGCCCACAGCCGCCGTAGCCGCGTCGCCAGGTCGGCGGCGGCGTCCACGGCTTCGGCGGACTCGGCGGCTTCGGCGGGCTCGGCGGCGGCTTCGGACGGGGGTGGTGGTGCGGCGGCAGGGGGTCCGGCGGTGTGGTCCACCGCCAACCGGAGGTCGGCGGGCGGGAGATGGCGCCGGTCCAGCTTGCCGTTGTCGGTCAACGGCAGCTCGTCCAGGACGGCCCAGGCGCGCGGCACCAGGTACTCCGGCAGCCGGGCGGCCAGTTCGCCGGCCAGCCGGCCGGCCCAGGCCCGCCGCTCCCCGGGGTCGTCGCCGACCGGGGTCTCCGGCACCACATACGCGTCGAGGACCGTCTCGCCGCTCTCCCGGCGCCGCCCCACGACGGCCGCCCGGCGCACGCCGGGCAACTGGCCCAGGGACCAGGCCACTTCCTCCGGCTCCACCCGGAAGCCCCGGATCTTCACCTGGTCGTCGGCGCGGCCCACGAACACCAGGCGGCCGTCCCCCGTCCAGCGCACCAGGTCGCCGGTCCGGTAGTGAGGGCCCAGGGCGTCGTCCGAGGCGTCGGGCACGGGGTCGGTCGGGAACGCCGCCGCGGTGAGGTCCGGCCGGTGCAGGTAGCCGGCCGCCAGGCCGGGGCCGGCGACCAGCAGCTCGCCCACCTCGCCGACCCGCACCGGCTTGCCGGACTCGTCCACCATGCGCAGCCGCACGTTGTCCACCGGGCGGCCGAGCGGGATCCCGTCGTTCCCGCCGCCGGTGTTCTCCACCTCCGCCGGCGGCACCGGGTCGGCCAGGCAGAGCACCGTCACCTCGGTCGGGCCGTACACGTTCACCGCCTCGTACCCGGCCTCCGGGCGGGGCCGCACCCGCAGCTGTTCGCCGCCCAACAGCAGGTGCCGCAGCGGGGGTTGGTCGGCCGCCGGCAGTCGCATCAGCTGCTCGCCCAGGGCCGTGGGCAGGATGCTGAAGGTGATCTCCCGCTCCGCGAACCACCGGGCCAGCGCGCGCGGGTCGCGCCGGATCTTCTCGCCGGCCAGCACCAGCGTGCCGCCGGCCGTCAGTGCCGGCCAGGTCTCCAGCAGGGCGGCGTCGAAGCTCTGCCCGCAGACCACGGCGCTCCGGTCCGCGTCGGTGAACGCGAACCGCGCCTGGTGCCACTGGCACAGGTCGACCAGACCCCGCTGGGTGAGCACCACGCCCTTGGGCGCGCCGGTGCTGCCCGAGGTGTAGACAACGCACGCCGGGTCGTTGCCGCCCGGCTCGGCGTCCGGCTCCGCCGGGCCCGGGCCCGGCGGAGCGGCGTCCGGCCCCAGCACCGCAACCGTCGCCGGCAGTCGCAGCGCGGCGGCCTGGGCCGGGTCGCTGATCACGGCCCGCGCCCGGCTCTCGGCGATCACCCGCGCGGCGCGGGCGGCGCCGAGGGACGGGTCAAGCGGCACGTACGCGGCGCCCGCCGTCAGCACCGCCAGCTGCGCCACCACCAGGTCCGCCGAGCGCGGCAGCCACACCGCCACCACGGGCCGGACACCGGCGTCCGCCGGCCGGTGCGCGCGGAGCGCGCCGGCCAGCCGGGCGGCCCGCCCGGCCAACTCCCCGTAGGTGAGCACGGTTTCCCCGTCCAGCACCGCCGGGTGGCCGGGCCGCTGGGCCGCCCGCCGGGCGACCCAGGCGGCCACGGTGGTCTCCGCGACCGGCCGTGCCGGGCCACGCTCCCAGCTCGCCGGCACCTCGTCGCCCTCGGCCAGCGCGGGCGGCGCGTCGGCCACGGGCGGGGCCGGCACCGCCTCGCCGGCCGGGGCCGGCCCGGGCCCCGTGGCCGCCTCGCGCGGCGCCGCCGCCACCGCCGGCTGGGGCGTCGGCACCGCCGCCGGCTGGGGCGCCGGCTGCGGCGCGAGGCGGGAGAGCGGGGTGTCGGGGGCCTCGGTGGCGGCGGCCAGCAACTCACGGAAGACCGCGAAGAAGCCGTCGACCGTTCCCGGGTCGAACAGGTCCGCGTTGTACTCCAGATGACAACGGACCCCGTCCGGCTGGTCGGTGAAGTAGACCGTCAGATCCGTGAGCGCCTTGTCGGGGCCGGCGTCCACGGCCTCGGCCTCGATCCCGGGGAGGTCGAAGTGGAACGGCTCCACCGGCTGGAACTCCGCGCACGTCTGGAAGACCGGCGTCCGGTCCGTCCGCCGCGCCGGCGCCAACTCCCGCACCACCCGCTCGAACGGCGTCCCCGCGTGGTCGTAGCCGTCCAGCGCCACACCACGCACCCGCCCCAGCAGCGTCGCGAAGTCCGGATCGCCGGCGAGATCCACCCGCAGGGCCAGGGTGTTGACGAAGAAGCCAACCACCTCCCGTGCCCCGGGCGGGCGTTCGGAGACCGGCACGCCGACGATCACGTCCTGCTGCCCGGTCACCCGGTGCAGCATCGCCGTCCAGCCGGCCAGCAGCGTCATGAACAGGGTCGCGCGTCGGGTGCGTCCCAACGCGCGTATGCGTTCGGACAGTTCCGCGTCCAGGGCGTGGAAGACCGCCCGGCCGTGCGAGGTCATCCGGGCCGGCCGGGGACGGTCGGTGGGCAGTGCCAGGTCGGGCAGCTCACCGCCGAGCACCCGCAGCCAGTGGGCCAGGTCCCGCGCCGTGCCCGGCTCGTCCTCGGCCGCCCGCAGCCGCCGGGCGTGGTCGGCGTAGGTCCAGGCCAGCTCCGGGAGTTCGGCCGGCGTGCCGGTGGCCGCCGCCCGGTAGAACGCGGACAGGTCCCGGCTCAGCACGGTCGCGGACGCCGCGTCCACCACCAGGTGGTGGAAGGAGAGCACCAGCACGTGGGTGTCGTCCCCGGTGCGCACCAGGCGGCTGACGAACAGCGGGCCGCGCGCCAGGTCGAAGCGGCGGGCGCTCTCCTCGGCCAGCACCTCCCGGACGGCCTCGTCGGCCCGACCGGCGCCGTCCAGCACCGCGAAGTCCGGCTCGACCGCGTCCAGTACGCGTTGCACGGCGGACTCGCCGGCCGGCTGGAAGACGGTGCGCAGCGCCTCGTGGCGGGCGACCAGCCGGCGCAGCGCCGCCCGCAGCACCGCCGGGTCGAGCGGGCCGCGCAGCCGGATCGCCTTCACCTCGTTGTAGGCGGTGCGGCCCGGGAGCAGCCGTTCCAGGAACCAGATCCGCTCCTGGCCCGGCGACAGCGGCGCCTCGACCGGCGGTACGGGCCGCTCCCGGTGCCTACGGCGCAGCTCCGCCAACCGGGGTAGCCCGGCGCGCAGTTGCTCGCCCGGGACGCCGAAGTCGACCAGCGCGACCAGCTCGTCGGCGCCCGCGTCGGCCACCGCCTGGGCCACCGGCAGCACCGAGTCCACGTCGCCGATCAGCGCCCGCTGGTCGCAGTAACGGCCGTAGGCCCGCCGGAACACCACGTCCAGGTCGTCCTCGCTGAGGGAACGCAGGTCGGCGGTGACCCCCAGGCTGTTGGTGACCCCGCTGAACAGCGCGAGGGACGCCCGCATGTAGCGGGCCATCGGCTCGAACGCCTCGGCCCGCGCGGTGTCGTGGTCCTCGCCCAGGTAGGTGTGGAGCAGCACGGCCACCCGCCCGGCGGCCGGGTCCAGCCCGTGACGGGCACGGGCCGCCCGGTAGCGGGCGATGTTCGCCCGGAGCTGGTCGACGTCCTGGGTCATCAGGTTGGTCACGATGCCCAGGTCGTGCTGGGCGGCCAGCTCGTAGGACTCCGGGTTGGCGACCACCGCCGTGTAGCAGGGCGGCATGGCCTGGACGGGGCGCGGGAAGAGCCGGATGTCCCGCTCCCCGTCGCCGGTCCGGCGGCGCAGCGGGTCGCCCCGCCACAGGGCCCGCACCTGGGCGAGGCGCTCGTACATCTCCTGCTTGTGCCGCCCGTAGCGGTCCGGGAAGAAGACGAAGTCGTCTGCGTTCCAGCCGCTGGCCACGCCGAGGCCGATCCGGCCGCCGGAGAGGTTGTCCGCCATGGACCACTCCTCGGCGACCCGGATCGGGTCGTGCAGCGGCAGTACCACGGAGCCGGCGTTGAGCCTGATCCGCTCGGTCTCCCGGGCCAGCGCGGCGGCCAGCACGGCCGGGTTCGGGAAGAGGCCGCCGAAGGAGTGGAAGTGGCGCTCGGGCATCCACAGCGACTGGAAGCCCTGCTGGTCGGCGAACCGGGCCGCCGCCATGAGGAGTTCGTACCGGCCGCCGCCCTGGGCCGCCTGGCCTCCGGGGCCGGTGTCGTCCTCGGGGTAGTCGCCGAAGAAGTACAGCCCGAAGTCGGCCCGCCGGTCGCCGGCCGAGACAACGGCGGGCGCGGCGCCGGGTGTTGCCGTCGCGGTCGGCGTCGGCGTGCCAACGGGCGGGGCGGGGACGGGAGTCGGTGCCGCGGTCGGGGCCGTGACCGGCGTCGGGGTGGCAACGTCCGTGGCAGGGAGGGGTGTTGGGGCGGCCGCCGGTACCGGGCGGCGGCCGGTGGGGAAGAAGCCGGCCGCCCGCAGCTCACGCAGCGAGCCCCGGACCGCCTCCGCCACCCGCTCGATGTCCTCGTCGGTGTGCGCGGTGGACAGGAAGAAGTTGCGCCACTCCCAGACGTGCACCCCGCGCAGCATCAGGTGGTAGTAGAGCAACTCCATGTCGGCGTGGTGCTCGAAGCGGAACTGCGAGCCGAACCAGCGCATCCGCAGTGGGAACTCCTCCGCCTCGAAGAAGGCGTTGAGCCCGGTCGCCAGCTCCGTGGTGCGGGCGTTGAGCCGTTCCTGGAGGCCCGGGCCCTGCTCCCTGAGGTGGCTGAGGACGGCGCGGGCCGCCGTCATCGACACCGGGTGCTGGAGGTAGGTGCCGCCGAAGAAGGTGGTGTCGGCGGGCGGGACGCTGTCATCGCCGTACGACCAGTACCCGCCGTCGACCCCGTCCAGCAGGTCGGCGCGGCCGGCGATCGCGCCGATCGGGAAGCCGCCGCCCAGCAGCTTGCCGTAGGTGGCGAGGTCCGGCACGACGCCGTACAGCTCCTGCGCGCCGCGCAGCGCCGGCCGGAAGCCGGTGAGCATCTCGTCGAAGAGCAGGACGATGCCGTGCCGGCTGGTCACCTCGCGGAGCCGGCGCACGAACTCCACCGGCTGGAGGGCGGGGTGGCGGCTCTGTACCGGCTCGACGACGACCGCGGCGATCCGCCCGGCGTCCCGCTCGATGGCGTGCAGGGCCTCCTCGGTGCCGTAGTTGAGGACGGTCAGCTCGGCCACCGCGCTGTCCGGGATGCCCCGGGAGACCGGGACGGTGTGCGCCTCGGCGCCGTGCCCGGCGACGCGGCCCAGCACCTGGTCGGCGTGGCCGTGGTAGGAGCCCTGGAAGGTGACGATCCGGTCCCGGCCGGTGGCGGCCCTGGCCAGCCGGATGGCGGCCGCGTTGGCCTCGGTGCCGGAGTTGGCGAAGGCGACCCGGTCCAGTCCGGTCAACTCGGTGAGCAGCTCGGCGGCTTCGCCGGTCTCGGCGCCGCGCGGGCCCAGCCGGATGCCGCGGGCCAGGTGCTCGTGCACGGCCTGCCGGACGAACTCCGGTTCGTGGCCGAAGAGCAGTACCCCGAAGCCCATGGTGATGTCGGTGTAGACGTTGCCGTCGATGTCCTCGACGCGGGCTCCGGCGGCCCGGCTGGCCGCCACCGGGTAGAGCATCTCCTTGGTGGAGCGCCGGAAGCCGACCACGGCCCGGCTGTCGGCGAGCCGCCGCCGGTGGCGCTGCGCGAGTCGCTTGGAGGCGGCGGTCCTGGCGACATAGCGGCGCACCAGGTCGTCGAGGTGGGCCTGCTGCGCGCGGGGCGAGCCGGCCCGGACCATGCCGCCGCCGGGGGCCACCTCGACGCGGGGGCCGTGCGTCCGGGGCGCGGCGGTTGTCGACTCGTCGGCGGGTGGTGGGGCGGTGGGTGGTGGGGCGGTGGCCTGTGCGTCGGCGGGCGGCGCGGGCTGGGCGGCGGCGAGTTGCGCGGTGATGCGCTGGGCGAGGCCGGTCATGGTGGCCAGGTCCCGGTCCAGGGCCTGGGTCGGGCTCTCCGGGCCGCTCATCGGTCGGTCCCGTCCACCGGCGGGGCCGCCGCGGCGGCGTTCTGGAGTTCGAGCAGTTGGGTGAGCTGGGTCATCAACTGGAGCTGGATCTGGGCCAGCTGTTGCACCCGCTGGGCCAACTCCTCGAACTCCCGCCGGCTGATCTGCCCGTCGGCGGGCGGCGCCGGCGGCATGGGGGTGGCGAGTGGCGCCGGGGCCGCGAGGGGCGCGGCGGCCGGGACGGTCACCGCCGGCGGGACCGGTGGCGCGGGCGGCGGCCCCGGGGGTGCCGGCGGGGGGACACGCGTGGCTGGCGGTACGTCAGGAGTGAGCGAGGTAGGCCCTGTTGTGGGCAGTCGGCTGGTGATGAGGTCGGCAAGCAGCCGTGGGGTGCCGGTCTCCTCGAACAGCTCCCGCATGGTGACCTGGACGTGGTGCTCCCGCTCGATCTCCCGGAGCACGTTGATCATCAGCAGGGAGTCGGCGCCCAGTTCGAAGAAGGTGGTGTCCGCCGGCACCGCGGCCTGCTCCTCGCCCAGGCTGCTGGCGAGCACCCGCAGGATGCTGGTCAGCACCGGCCCGCCGTCCGGAGTGGACGACGGGTCCGTCGTCCGGGGGGTCGGCGGGGATATGGGGGGTGTCGCGGGCTCCGCCGGCGCGGTCCACGGCGGCGCGGCGCTGGTGGTCTCCGTGGTCATGGTGCGTTCCTCTCTCGCCGGGGCCGGCGGTGCGGGCGGCTCCGGCAGGGCGGGGGGTGCGGGTGGTGCGGGTGGTGCGAGGGGCAGGGGCGGGGGGCCGATCCATTGCGGGCGGTGTTGGAAGCGGTAGCCGGGCAGCGGCACGCGACGCCCGTCGGTGCCGGCCAGGAACGTCTCCCAGCGGAGGTCGTTGCCCGCCAGGTGGAGTGCCGCCGCCGCACCGAAGAGCGGGTCGAGGCCGGCGCCGGTGCGCGACGAGGGCACCGCCGGCACGCCGGGCAGGGCCCGGCGGGCCAGGCCGCTGAGCGTGGTGTGTGGCCCGATCTCCAGCAGCACGTCCGGGCGTTGTTCGGCGACGGTGCGCAACGCCGCGTCGTAGCGCACCGGTTGCCGGGCGTGCCGGACGAGGTGCGCGGGGTCCGGCACCCAGCCGGGGGGCCGGACCTCGCCGTCGACGGCGCTGACCAGCGGCACCCGCAGCGGGGCGAAGGGGGTCTTCTCCAGCACCGCGCCGAAGGCGTCGAGCATCGGTTCCACCAGCGAGGTGTGGAAGGCCCGGTCCACCGCGAGCCGTTCGTGCGGGACGCCGAGCGCGGCGAGCCGGGCGGCCAGCCGGTCCACGTCCGCCGGCGGCCCGGCCAGCACCTGGGCGTGCGGCCCGTTGGTCACCGCCAGTTCCAGGCGCGGCTCGGCCGCCAGGTGTGCCAGGGCGGCCTCCCGGGTCAGTCGGGCCGCCAGCATGGCGCCGGGCGGGCACAGCTCACGGGTCAACCGGCCCCGGGCGGTGACCAGTTCGAGGCCGTCCAGGAGGGAGAGCGCGCCGGCCGCGTACAGCGCGGCGTAGCCGCCGACGCTGTGCCCGGTCACGGCGGTCGGGGTGACGCCGGCCGCCGCCCACAGCCGCACCAGGGCGCACTGGAGGGCGAAGAGCGCCGGCTGCCCGCTCTCGGTGGGCCAGGCCGCGGGCCCCGCCTCGGCCGTGAGCAGGCCGGGCCGGCCGCGCGGGCCGTGCAGGAACGATTCCCCAGTGAGCCGTCGATGGTGCTCGTCACAGGCGTCGAGCACCTCACGCACCACCGCGAACCGCCCGTACAGCGCCGCCGCCGCGCCGGGCCGCAGGGCGCCCTGCCCGGTGAACTGGAAGACCGTCCGGGCCGGCCCGTCCGCCGCCCCGGCCGCCCCGGCCGGGCCGCCTCCGGCGAGCCAGGCGTCCAGCGCGTCGGCCAGCGCCGCCGGCCCCCCGCCCCGCACGGCCAGCCGGTGCCGGCCGTGCGAACGGCCCAGCGCCGCGGTGGTCACCAGGTCGGCCAGCGGCAGCCCGGGCCCGGCCCGCAGCGCGTCCCGCATCGCCTCGGCGTTGGCGGCGAGCGCCGCCGGGCTGGACGCCGACACCAGGAACACGTCCGGCGGGGCGACCCCCGCGACCCGGGGCGCCGGCTCGGGCGCCTGCTCCAGCACCAGGTGCACATTGGTGCCGCCCACCCCGAGCGAGGTCAGGCCCGCCCGGCGCGGGCCGTCGGTCGCCGGCCACGGCGCGGGGGAGCGGGGCACATAGAACGGGCCGTCGGCCAGCTCCAGCAGCGGGTTGGGCTCGCGGAACCCGGCGATCGGCGGGATCACCCCGCGCTGGAGCACCAGCAGCGCCTTCACCAGCCCGGCCAGCCCCGAAGCCACGTCCAGGTGCCCGATGTTGGCCTTCACGGCCCCCAACGCGCAGTAGCCGACACGGTCGGTGTCCTCCCGGTACGCGGCGCGGGCGCCGGCCAGCTCGATCGGGTCGCCCTTGCGGGTCCCGGTGCCGTGCGTCTCCAGATAGCCGATGGTCTCCGCGCCGACCCCCGCGTGGTCCAACGCCCGGCGGATCGCGGTGCGTTGACCCGCCGCGCTGGGCGCGGCGAACGCCTTCTTGCCCGCCCCGTCGTTGCCGATACCCCAGCCCCGGATCACGCCGTGCACGGTGTCGCCGTCGGCGAGCGCCCGGCTCAGCCGCTTCAACACCACGGCGACCACGCCGGTGCCGCCGACCGTGCCGTCGGCGGCGGCGTCGAAAGCCCGCAGCCGGCCGGTCCTGGACAGGATCGAGCCCTTCACATGGCGGTAGCCGAGCACCTGCGGCACGTGCACGGCGGCGGCGCCGGCGAGCGCGATGTCGCAGTCGCCGGTGATCAACGACTGGGCGGCCAGCTGCACACCCACCAGCGAACTGGAGCACGCCGTCTGCACGTTGACGGCGGGGCCGGTCAGGTTGAGGCGGTAGGCGACCCGGGTCGCCTGGAAGTCCGTGAAGTTGCCGACCACCACCTGGAGCCCGGCCACCCAGTCGGTCGGGTCCTCGTTCGGCAGCACGTTGCCGAACAGGTAGGACTGCAACTGGTAGAGGTGGTAGCCGGTGCTGGCGAAGACACCGATCCGGCTGCCGTCCCGCTCGTCCGGGTAACCGGCGTTCTCCAGGGCGTGTTGGGCGGTCTCCAGGAACATCCGGTGCTGCGGGTCCGTCAACGCCGCCTCGCGGGCGGTCATCCCGAAGTGCCGGGCGTCGAACCCCGCGATGTCGTCCAGGACTCCGGAGGCGCCCACGAAGTCCGGCCGCCGGTACAGCTCCTCCGGCACGCCCGCCGCCCGCAGTTGGTCGTCCGTGAAGCGGGTGATCCGGTCCTCGGCGTCGTGCACCACCCGCCACAGCTCGTCCGGCGTGTTCGCACCCGGTAACCGGAAGGCCGTCCCGATCACCGCGATCCGTGGGTCCAGCCCGTCGCCGTCCATCAGCCGTGCCCCTCCCGGACGGCGTCGCCGTCCCGTTCCGACCGCTCCTGTGGCCCCGGATCCGCCGCCCGCTCCACCGGGGACGAGACGGGCGTCGCACCGGGCGCCGGGTCCGGTGGCGGCGCGGGCGCCGGCTCCGGTTCCCCTTCCGCCGCCGGCCGCTGCTCCGCGAACGGGTCGGGGAACCGGCGCACCAGCAGCAGCACCAGCAGGCCCAGGCAGAGCACGATGGCCAGACCGTGCAGCGCGGCGACCACCGTCAGCGGCGCGAAGACCTCCAACAGCGAGCCGCTGACCAGCATCCCGAGACCGAACCCGGCGTTCTCCACCGAGGCGGACAGCCCGAACACCCGCCCGCGTCGCTCGTCCGGTACGGCCTGCAGCCGGGACACGTAGATGACCTCGGTGACGCCGTCCGCCGCGCCGGCCACCAACGCCACCGCCAGCGTCGGCACCGTGGGCAGGCCGCTGAAGACCAGGATGAACGCCGCCGACATCACGATGGAGCCGACCGCGAAGGCCCGCTCGCCCAGCGACCGCCCGTCCCGGGTGGCGAACCGCACCAGCACCTGCTGCGCGATGATCACCCCGGCCGCCCAGGTCGCCCAGAACTGGCTGACGAAGGTGGCCGGATGGTCGGGGTCGAGGAGGCTGGAGTAGACCGGCAGCGCCACGTTGTGCGAGGAGGACCCCAGGCCGTCGACCGCCCGCAGGGCGATCATCGCCATCAGCACCGGCGCGGTGGCCAGCAGCAGCCGCACCGACCAGCGCGCGCCCTCGTCCCCCGCACCGTCGCCGCCCGCCTCGCCGCCGGCGGCCCGGGTCCGGATCGGCAGCACCAGCAGGATCGAGGCGGACAGCACGAACGTGGTCACGTTCAGCAGGAACGCCGCGGTGTAGCCCAGCTGGGCCACCACGACGCCCGCCGACGAGAAGCCCGCGATCATCGCCAGCGAACGGCCGGTGACCAGCCAGCTGTTGGCCCGGGTCCGGTGCTCCGGACCCACGATCTCCGGGATGCTGCTGCGCAGCGCCACCTGGGAGAGCGTCGAACAGCTGCCGGTGACCACGGCCAGCCCGTACAGCAGCGGCACCCGACCCGCCTCGGGGGCCAGCAGCAGCGCCAGCAGCGCCGCCGCCTGACACAGGTCGGCGCCGATGATCAGCCGCTTGCGGTCGTACGCCGAGACCAGCCGGCCGGCGACGAAGCCGGCGCCGACGCTGGTGACCAGCCGCACCGCCATGAAGAGCCCGGCGGCCAGCGCGCTGTCGGTCACGTCGTAGACGAAGACGCTCAGCGCCACCATGTTCAGGTAACTGCCGTACGCCGAGATGCCGTTGCCCAGCACGAGCAGCCGGAAGTGCTTCATGCGCACCCTTTCCTGGACGACAGGAGGGCACGCTCGGGATCGCCGACGCCCCCTCCCCGCTCACCGCGTCACGCCGGACCGTCGTCCGACACCCCCTCCGCACCACCCCGCACCCCGCGCCCCACACACCCCGCCAACTCGCACAAGCACTGCCCACCGGTCGCGCGCTTAACCCCGGCCGCACAGCGGTTACGTACGGTGCGCGCCACGCGCGGCACCGCCCAGCCGGCTCCCGACACGCCCCCCGCGGAGGCGGCCCACGACCGAAGTCGCCGAGCCGGCCCGTGCGCCTCCGCCGGAAGCCGCCGTTCGACCACGCGCGCCCGCGTGCCGGCCGGCGAGCCTTGAAGCCGCCGAGTCTCGGGCCTACCGCCCGATCAGTGAGTCGAAGAGGGGCCAGCCGTCGAGCCGGGTCTCGCCGGGGGCTTCGGGCACGAGGCCGCGGGCGGCCGCCGCCTGGAGGAACTGGTGGACGACGCCCGGCTCGTGAAGGTTGAGCAGGTCGCCCTGGCCGTTGGTGACCGAGCCCGCGTACCAGTGGCCCTCGGCGACGAACCGGCCGGGCCCGGCGGGGAAGAGGATCCGCAGGGTGGTCCTGCCCCCGGGGTGGTGCTGGCGGTGCAGCGAGAGCACCTCGTGGCAGGCGGGACGGTGCTTGTGGCGCACCGACCACCACCACGTCGTGTCGCCCACCACCAGGCGGCGGAGTCGGCCGTCCTTACGCATCCCGGGGCCCCTCCCTCTGGCGGGCCGTGGCCCGGCCGCCACCCTACGGACGCCGCCGCGTTCGGCGCGCGCGATTCCCGGGAACCCATCGCACGGCGGCGCCGACGCCCCGGCCCGAACGACGCCAGGGCCTGTCATACCGCAAGAAACGAAAGGGATGCGAAAGCCCGCCGGCGTCAGTCGCTCTCCGCGACCTCGATCTCCAGGCCCGCGTCCCGGCAGTCCTGGACCGCCCGCCGGTCCGCGGAGGCGCCGGTGACCAGGGTGTCCACCTTGTTGATGCCGCAGATCGGGGCCAGCTCCACCCGCCCCAGCTTCGAGCCGTCGGCGACCACCACACACCGCGCCGACGAGCGCAGCATCGCCTGCTTCAGCTCCGCCTCCGGCAGGTTGAGGTTGGTCAGGCCCCGACGCGGGTGCACCCCGTTGCAGCCGAGGAAGACGGTGTCCGCGTTGACCTGCTCCAGGATGCCCGCGCCAAGCGGGTTGACCAGCGAGTGCTGGAGCGGCCGGAGCGTGCCGCCGGTGACGACCACCGTGAACCGCGGGATCGCCGGCTCCAACTCCCGCGCGATCGCCAGGCCGTTGGTGAAGAGCACCACGTCGTGCAGGTCAGCCCGCTCGACCAGCGCCCTGGCCACCGCCAGGGTGGTGGTGCCGGCGTCCAGGATGACGCTCTCGCCGGGCCCGACCAGCCCCGCGGCCAGCCGGCCGATCGCCGCCTTCTCCGCGCCGGCGGCGCCCACCGCCTCCTCGAAGGAGGACTCGAACGCGCCGGCCGCCCGACTCGCCGGCATCCCGCCACCCCGGTTGCGCGCCAGCGCGCCACCACGCACCCGGTGCAGCCGGCCCTGCTTCTCCAGGATGCCCAGGTCGGTGCGCACCGTGACGCGGGAGATGCCGAACGTCTCGGCCAGGTCGCCGACGTGCACGAAACCGCGCTCCTCGACCGTGGCCGCGATCCGCTGACGACGCTCCTCGGCGGGTACGCCCGCCAGGTTGACCACCATGGCAGCGATCTTTCCCAGCCCTCCCTTCCCTGTCAATTCCTTGCCAACCCGGCCCGGCCGCGCTCCATCGGCGCCCGTCAACGCCCGGTTCGGCCTTGCGCACGGTTTCGTTGACCGAACTCCCAGCGCGTTGCTTTCCGATGGCCAAGCCCTCGAAGCGCCGCACGACGGCCGGCGAAGGCCCCGGCCGCGTCCCGTGACTCCGCCGGGGTGGGCCACCCCGTATCCTCGGACCCGGCCGAAGACGAGCACCGAGAAGCTGGGCGGACCCCAAGCGGTCGGTCACCCGTTGCGGGGAGACGCGGTGGTAACGAGTAAGGACGTGGCGGCGCTGGCCGGTGTCTCACAGAGCACCGTGTCCTATGTGATGTCCGGCAGCCGGTCCATCTCACCCGCGACGCGGGCGCGGGTCGAGGCGGCGATGGAGCAGCTCGGCTACCACCCCAACGCCAGCGCCCGCGCGCTCGCCGGCCAACGCGCGCACGTGCTCGGCCTGGTCGTACACGTGACCGCCCGCACCGAGCTGGCCGGGGTGCTGCCCTTCGTCGAGACCGTCACCGGCGCCGCCCGCGAGCGGGAGTACGACGTGGTGCTGGTCACCGGCGACGAGGGGGACGCCGGGCTCGAACGGCTGGCCCGGCGCGGCATCGTGGACGCGTTCCTGGTCATGGACGTCACCCGGCGGGACCCGCGGCTCGGCACGCTGGCCCGGCTCGGCCGGCCGACCGTGCTGATCGGGCGCCCGGACGAGCCGCTGGGCCTGCACTGGGTGGACCTGGACGGCCGGCGGGCCGGCGAGCTGGCGGTCCAGGAGCTGGTCGCGGTCGGTCACCGCGAGGTGATCGTGCTCGGCGAGCCGGTGGGCGAGCCGGGCGAGGAGCACCGGTTCATCGCGGACTTCGAGGACGGCGCCCGGCAGGCGGCCGAACGCGCCGGCGTGCCCGTCGCGTTGGTGCGCCCCCCGGAACGCGGCTGGGCCGGCGTGCTGGCGGTCCGCGACCGGCTGGTCGAGGGTGCCCGGCGCGGCGGGCTCGTCGCCCGCACCCCGCAGGTCGCCGAGCGCGTCCTCCAGCTGTTGCTGGAGGCGGGCCTGGACCCGGCCCGCGACACCGCGCTCGTCGCGATGTGCGAGGACGACGTGGCGCGGCGCCTGCGGCTGCCGGTGACCAACGTCTCCACGGAGTCCCGGCCGCTCGCCCGGCGCGCGGTCGACGCGCTCTTCGCCCGGCTCCAGGGCCGGACCGACCTGCCGGACGAGCAGCTCGTCACGCCCGTCCTCACCCGCCGCACCACCACGCCCGGCCACCCCGACCGGCCCTGACCGCCGGCCGCGCACGGACCGGCAGCGTCCGGAGGGGCGCCCTCACAGCCGGATGACCACCACCGTGCCCACGGCCTTGTCGTGCAGGCACTGCCGCAGCGGCTTGTCCCACAGCGGGAACAGGTAGTTGACCCAGTTGAGGATCGGCACACAGGCCAGGACCCAGTGCGTCAGGTGCCGCCCCAACGCCCGCGGGTAGGGCAGGTTCTCGCCCTTGGGCACGTCGGCGACCCGGGCGCCGCGCAGCAGTTTCCCCGGTGAGCCACCCCACCGCGCGGTGCACAGCGGGGAGTAGACCAGGACCAGCACCCCGATGAGCACGCTGTGCGCCGCCGGGTGGAGGTCGGCCCGGTCGGCCACGGCGGCCAGCGCGCGCAGCAGGAGCAGGAAGAACGCGGCGTCGATCAGAAAGCTGGCGCACCGGTCGCCGAAGTCGGCCAGCATCTCCTGGCCGGCCTTGGTGACGGGGGAGAGCCAGCTGAGCCAGCGGTAGCCGTCCCCGGTGACCGGTATCGGTTCGGGTAACGGCTTCGGTCTCGCTGGGTCACGGGAGTCAGTCATGGCGTGATCGTAGAGGCAGCCGGCGGCCCGGAGGGCGCCGCCCCGGTGTGACCGCACCGTCCCGCGGCCCGGAGCGGCGGTGGCGCCTCGGGGAACGGGCCCCGGGACGCCACCGCAGCGGTCAGACGCCGAACGCGGCGGGGTACCGGATGGTGCCCGTCGGGACCGGGCGGGTGCCGTCCAGGGCCATGGCCATCATGGCCTCGTCAGGTACGTCGAACGGGGCCCGGATACCGAAGCGGGAGGCCGGGGTGAAGCCGAACCGAGGGTAGTAGTCGGGGTGTCCCAGGACGAGGACGAGGTTCTCCCCCGTGGCCCGGGCGGCGGCCAGGGCGGCGCGGATGGCCGCGGAGCCAGCACCGGCGCGCTGGGCCGAGGGCCGTACCGCGCACGGGGCCAGGGCGAGGGCAGGTTGACCGTCGACGTGGCAGCGGGTGAGCAGCGCGTACCCGACCGGGGTGCTGTCGGGGGCCGCGCTGACCACCGACAGGCCGTCGATCCACGCCCGCGGGTCGGCGCGCAGGGCGTCCACGATGTCGGCCTCTGCGGGGGTGGGGAAGGCCGCGAGGAGGATGTCACGGACGGCGGGAACGTCGGCGGCGGTTTCGGGGCGGGCGGTCCAGGTGGTCATGGTTTCGTTCTCCGTGGTGCGGTGCGGGACGTCCGTCGGGGTGTCCGGGCCCTGCCCGGTCATGTCGCTGGTGACCAGCATGTCTGTGCCGGGTGCCACCTCGGGCACCTCGGCTGCGGACAGTCGCGCGTCGGCACACGGCTGAGCACGATCGAATGGAGAGTGAGACAACGTAGAGACCCTTGAACGAGGGCCCCGTCGAGCGCGAAGCTCCGCCCCCGTGCGCCGTGAGGCTTGGGCGGGGGATGAACGTCAGGTCAGACCGGGGCCCGGGACGTGAGGATGGTCCGGCGTGCGCTGCGTACGGCAGCGGCCTGCACGGCAGACATCGACTCACCTCCCCCTTCTGGTCCCGCAGTTGACCCAGTTGTCCCTGCTTGAGCAACGCTAACACGTCCGCTCCCCGGCACCCGGCAACGCCGGGGAGCGGAGCCGGGATCAGCGGATGACGCGGCCGGGGACCAGCCGCTGGTCCCGGAGTTCGTCCAGCACCAGGCCGGCGAAGGTGCGGGCACCATGGACGGAGGTGTGCGTGTTGTCGCCGTTGACGTCGGTGAGGTACAGGTCCCGGGAGGCGGTCTCGCCCAGTCCCTCGACCAACTCCTGGGTGAGCGCCGTCAGGTCGATCAGCGGGACGTCCAACTCCTGGGCCAGGGAGCGTGTCTCGGCGGGCAGGTCGGCCTGCCCGGTGACGTGCAGGGCGACGGAGTTGAGCCTGCCGTCGCCGTCGAAGCGGCGGCGGACCACGGGCGTGACGAGGACCGCGTCGCCGTCCCTGGCCTGGACGCGTTCGACCATCTCGGTCAGGTTGGCCCGGTACTGGTCGCGGGTGGTCGTCTTGTCGTTGTGGGCGAGCTGGATGAGGACCAGGTCGCCGCGGTCGACGCGCGGCTCCAGGGCGTCGAACAGTTGGGGGTTGTCCAGGAAGCTCTGGGTGCTCTCGCCGCTGTCGGCGTGGTTGGCCACCGAGACGCCGTCCCGGAAGAACTGGGGCAGCTCCTGCCCCCAGCCGGTGTACGGCTCGGCGCGCTGGTCGTTGACGGTGGAGTCGCCGATCAGCAGGACCTGCGGGGTGCGTGGGGCGGGCGTCACGCGCAGGCCGGCGAGTTGCGGCGCGGAGCCGACGAACCGCAGGTCGAGGCCCGGGTGCTCGCCGGCCGGGTCGGTTGGCTGTCCCTGCGGGTCGCGCACGTCCACGGTGAAGGTGCGCCGCACCACCTCGCCCGGCTCGGTCACGGTCTCGGGGACCATCGTGCGGCGGGTCTCGGCGGAGACGCCGGTGGCACCGGCCTCCGCCCCGCCGAGCCAGACCGTCACCCGGTAGGTGCCGGGTTCGACCTCGATGTGGCAGGTGAGTGGCTCGGTGTCGGCGCACTCGGCGGGCAGTCCCCGGCCGGCCGGGGAGGCCGCCTGGGCGGGGCTGGTCAACAGGGTGCCGACGGTGGCCAGGGCGGTGAGCAGGACGAGGCCGCCGGCGGTTCGGCGGCGGGCGGGAGATCTCTGCGGCATGGTCCGGTCCTCCGGGCTGGGGCGTCCCCGAGGGGAGCGCCGCGGGTGAGCCATGGCGCCGATCAGTGTGCACATACGTGTTCAAAGGTGCAATAGTTTGAAGCGAGTTAGCGGGAACTTCGATTTGTGCGTCAGAAATGTTGACTGGTGCGGCAGTTCGCCTGATGGTGCCGCTATGAACAGTGCGGAGCCGACGCCGCCCCAGCGACCCCCAGGACAGCACCGACCAGCCACCCCGGACACCGCCGACGAGCGGCTCGACCGGCTGCGCGGCCGGCTCGGCTCGTTGGCGTACGGCGGCGACTACCACCCCGAGCAGGGGCCGGGGGGCGTCTGGCGGGAGGACGTCGAACTGATGCGGCGGGCCGACCTGAGCCGGTTGGCCGGGGCGGTCGGCGGCGTGCCGGAACGCGCGCGGGTCGCCCTGGTGTGGGACTGGGCGAGCTGGTGGGCGTTGGCGGCGCCCAACCACCCGTCCGCCGAACTCGATGTCGAGACCCGGGTCCTGGACCACTACCGGCCGCTGTGGCAGGAAGGCTCGCGCGGGCCTGGCGGAGGACGGCGGCGCCGTAGCCGGGCAGCCGGAGGCGGTCGGCGACGGGCGCCGGCCCTCCTGACTCCGTCTGACCGGCCGACCACACAGCCCCGAGCGGTACACCGAGATCAACCCGTCCGACGACCCCGCGCGGCGGCTGGCCGCGGCCAGGAACCGAACCGCCACAGCACACGTCTTCCGCACCATGGTCTCCAGTGAGCCCCGAGAGCACGTGATGTCCGTCAGGCTGGCCCCGCCGTCCGCGGAGGGTGTCGATCCGCCGCAGGTCAACGACTACGACAGCTTCGCCAAGGCGTACACGGCCGTGAACGAGACCAACCTGGTCAACGCCTACTACGAGCGTCCCGCGATGCTGGCCCTCGCCGGAGACGTGGCCGGCCGGCGGATCCTCGACGCCGGCTGCGGATCGGGGCTCCTGTCTGCCGCGCTGCGCGACCGTGGCGCCGTGGTGAGTGGCTTCGACTCCAGCGCCGGGATGCTGGAGATGGCCCGGCAGCGGCTCGGTGACGGTGCGGACCTGCGGGTGACGGAGCTGGGCAGCCCGCTTCCCTACCCTGATGACACGTTCGACGATGTGGTCGCGTCTCTGGTGCTGCACTACCTGGAGGACTGGGGGCCAGCTCTGGCCGAGCTGCGCCGCGTACTCAAGCCCGGCGGTCGGCTGATCGCTTCCGTCGACCATCCCTTCGCCGTCAACCTCATACACCGCGAGGTCGGCCGCGAGGCCGAATGCGACTACTTCGACACCACCCAATGGACCACGGAGTGGACCATAGGCAGCCAGACCGCCCTGGTGAGTCGCTGGCACAGGCCGCTGCACGCGACGATCGAGGCGTTCACCGGGGCCGGTTTCCGGATCGCGGTCATCAGCGAGCCGGATCCCGATCCCGCCGCCCACGAACGGTTCCCCGAGACCATCGCGGCCATGCCGCGCTTCCTGTCCTTCCTGTTCTTCGTCCTGCGCGCCGAGTAGCAACGGAGACGCTGGACCAGAACGGCGCGGTCAGGCCGCCGGTCCTCCTCGCGCGCCCTGGCGGCGCGCGAGGAGGTGCCGCTGCCCGTCACCAACGTCCCGGGACAGCACACCTAGGCCGCCGCCGCGCCGCAGGAGCGGCGGACGATCAGCCGGGGCCGCAGCGCCAGTTGGCGCTCGGCCAGGCCGTCGTCCGGGGCGGCCAGCCGGTCCAGCAGCAGCCGTGCCGCCTGCGCGCCGACCTCGTACTTCGGCGGTGCCACCGCCGTCAGCGGCACCTCGGCCAGCTCGGCGATCTCGTCGTCGTAGGCCACGAGCGCGACATCGTCGGGGGTGCGCAGCCCGCGCCCCCGCAGCCGGTGCATGATCTCGATCGCGTCGTGGTCGGAGTGCACCAGCGCCGCGCGGGTCCGGCCGGCGACGCACGCCTCGACGAAGGCGTCGTACCGGCTGGCCGCCTCCGCCGGGGCCAGCAGCGGCCGGCCGCTGTCCATCACCGGCGCCGACGGGTCGAGCCCCAGCCGGCCGACCGCCGCGCGGTAGCCCTCCTGGATCAGTGGGGCGGTCGGGCTGCCGTTGACGAACAGCGCGACGCGCCGGTGGCCGAGGTCGTGCAGGTGCCGCACCGCCGTGTAGGCGCCCTGCCGGTGGTCGGAGACGACGTACTCGCAGGGCTCGTACGGCTCCTCGGGCTGACGTTCCATCAGCACGAACGGGACGCCGCTGGCCCGCAGTTGGGCGAGCGTCCCGGTGGGCAGGTGGTGGTTGCCGGTGGTGGTGACCAGCAGGCCGACGGTGCCGGAGGCGCGCAGCGCCGCCACCTGTCGCAGGTCCCTTGGCTCCGCGTAGCTGGTGAGGCCGATGACGACGCGGGCGCCCCGCTCCTCGGCCGCGGCGCGGACCCCGGCGACCACCTGGGGGTAGTAGTAGGTGGCGGAGGGCACCAGCAGGCCCAGCGTGGGCCCGCCGCCCGGCGCCTGGGCCGGCGCCCGGGCCGGGCTCGGGGGGCCGGGGGAGTGCTGGGGTGCCGGCTCGGCCGGCGGGGCGGAGGAGGCCGAGGGCTCGGCCGGCACGGCGCCGCCGCGCACCTTGGTCACCAGCCCGGCGGCGGCCAGCTCGGTCAGGTCCCGGCGGATCGTCCCCCCGGACACGCCGTACCGGGCGGCCACCTCGGTGATGCGGACGACGCCCTTGGCGCGGAGCTCCCGGAGCAGCAGCTCGTGACGTTGCGCGACCAGCATCTCACTCATCCAGGTACCTCTCCCGAGCGGTTATGGCGCATATTAGGTCAACTTTGCGTGTCCTGAAGGGAATCGGCCAGGCCGTTGGCCGCCGGAGGGGCGTGGTCCGCCGTCGAGGGGTGCGACCGGCTCCCCGCGGGGGTGTCAACGAACCATGTCCGTGCAGCAGTTGCGCAGCGAGATGGTTCGATGTGCAACGGGTCGGCGCTGTGTGCAAGTTACTGCTCTTTTCTTGTCAGAGGCGTTGACCGCATGTGTATTTCGCAGGATGGTGCAACTGCGTCATCGCCAGAACGGCCGGCCCATCGCCGGAGGGGCGCCGCGGGACGCGCCCCCACCGTGAGCTGACAGCGAGGAGAACCCCCCCATGCAGCACCAGCCTGTCCGGAATCACCGCCACCGGCGTCGCGGCCGGCGAACCGCCGCCGTCGGCACGCTCGTCGCCACGCTGAGCGCCGCCGCCCTCACCGGCCTCGGTGTCGCCGGCGCCACCGGACCCGAGCAGCCGGCCCCCACGAGCACCGGGAGCGACCCCGCCACCCAGGCGACCACCCGCACCATGGAGCGGCTGGACCGCGGCGTGGTCGCCGTCCGGGCCGACACCACCGACGTCTTCGTCTCCTGGCGGCTGTCCGGGCTCGACCCGGACGGGATCGGGTTCAACGTCTACCGGTCGACGGCCGGCGGTTCCTGGACCCAACTGAACGCGGAGGTGCTGACGGACGGCACCAACTTCACCGACACCGAGGCCGACCTCACGCGGGAGAACCAGTACCACGTGCGGGCCGTGGTCGACGGCGAGGAGGGCGAGCCGAGCGCGGCCTTCACGTTGGCCGCGGACAGCGCCGAGGAGCCCGTCGTCCGCCTCCCGCTGCGGGACGGCGGCCCGGTGAAGTACGCCTGGGTCGGCGACCTGGACGGCGACGGCGCCTACGACTTCGTGATCGACCGGATGGACCCGGAGCAGGGCCTGGAGGCCTACACCAGCACGGGTGAGTTCCTGTGGTCGGTCGATCTCGGCCCCAACAGCGCGAACCAGGACAACATCGAGCCGGGCTCGTCGGCCATCAGCACCGGCCACTGGGACGGCGTGACCGTCTACGACCTCGACAGCGACGGGCGGGCCGAGGTCGCCGTCCGGGTCGGCGACGGCGTCGTCTTCGGCGACGGCGCGGTCCACGAGGAGGCCGACGAGGTCCGCCAGTCGATCGCCGTCCTGGACGGCCAGACCGGCGCCGCGCTCGCCACCGCCCCGGTGCCCGACGACTACCTCGCCGACGGGCCGCTGGCCGCGCGGTTCGGCGTCGGCCACCTGGACGGCACCAACCCCAGCCTCGTCTCGTACATGAAGAACCGGATCGGCAACGGCGGGTTCAACCTGATGTACACCGCCTGGCGGTTCGACGGCACCGAGCTGGACCTGGAGTGGAAGTGGCTGCGCGGCGACCAGGCCGCCGCCGACGGGCACAACACCCGGATCGTCGACGTGGACGGCGACGGCCGGGACGAGATCGCCGAGATCGGCTTCGTCCTCAACGGCGACGGGACGCTGCGCTACTCGCTGGCCGACCAGGGGGTCGGGCACGGCGACCGCTTCCACATCGCCGACATCGACCCCGACCGCCCCGGCCTGGAGGGCTACGGGGTGCAGCAGGACCAGGCCGACGGGCTGCGCGAGTACTACTACGACGCGGCCACCGGCGAGATGATCTGGCAGCACTTCGCCGACGGGGTCGCCGACGTGGGCCGCGGGGTGGCCGCCGACATCGACCCGCGCTTCCCCGGCATGGAGGTGTGGTCCTTCTCCGGGGTCTACCACGCCGCCTCCGACGAACTCACCGAGCCCGACACCGGTCTGGCGCCCTGGCCGCAGCTCGGCTTCCACTGGGACGGCGACCTGACCGCGGAGCTGCTCAACGACGGCAAGTTCGAGGAGTGGGACCCGGAGAACCCGCGGCCGAGCAACAGCCTGTCGCGGCTGCTGAGCACCTGGAACCACGGCGCGGTCAACGCCAGCGGGGGCTACAACCCCCTCGTCTACGGCGACATCCTCGGCGACTGGCGCGAGGAGGCCGTCTACACCAACGGTGAGTACAACGAGCTGATCATCTTCACCACGGACATCCCGACCGACACCCGGCTCTACACGCTCGCCCACAACCCGGCCTACCGGAACGCCATGACCCTGCACGGCTACATGCAGTCCCACCACACCGACTACTACCTGGGCGAGGGCATGACCACCCCGCCCCGGCCGAACATCGCCCACCCGGGCGACTGAGCCCACCGACCCGTCCCGACCCGCCACCGGGTCGGGACGGGCCCGCGGCGGGTGCGTGGCGCCGGTCGGTTATCTGTGCTCGCGAGGTGAGACTTTGACCGGCCGTGTGGTGAGAGTTCTTACCGTGGTGCGGGGAGCGGAATTACGAAAAGCGTGTGGGCCGCCGTGGTGTGCTACTGTCGATCTCAGTTGCAGTTGTGGTTCCCAAGACTTCAGCGCCCCCGCTCGGCTCCCGCCGGTGGGAGCGTTTTGTTTTTTCCGGATATTTTCCGGGGCGGGGTAATCATCGCGGCGACACGGCGTCCGCGCAGTGTGGACTCCGGTGTATTGCCCCAAGGAGAAAATGATATGGCTACTGGTACCGTCAAGTGGTTCAACTCGGAAAAGGGCTTCGGCTTCATCGAGCAGGACGGTGGCGGCCCCGACGTGTTCGCCCACTACTCGAACATCGCCGCCCAGGGTTTCCGTGAGCTGCTCGAAGGCCAGAAGGTGAGCTTCGACATCGCGCAGGGCCAGAAGGGCCCGACGGCCGAGAACATCGTTCCGGCCTGACGCTGACGCGCACTTCGCAGCTGGGGCCCGCATCCTTCGGGGTGCGGGCCCCAGCTGCACGCTTTCCCCACGGCGATATCGCCGGCCGGGGGGCGTCGAGAGCCACGCGGGCGGCGGACGCGCACAGTCCCCTGTGGCCGCGATTCTCCCGAGAAGTGCCACCCGAACTCGACGACACCCGAATTCGACTACACCTGAATTCGACGCCCGGGATTCCGTGCCCTGGCGTCATCTGTTCCCGCACACATCCGCGTGGTTTTCCGTCGGCCCGTGTGCTCTTGAATGCCATCGGCCCATACTTGCTGTTCTCCGTGCCGCTCACCGCTGCGGGAGTCCTTGATATGCGCCGTATCGAGGAAGGTCCCGTACATGAATCGCTCACGCACGAACGAACGCTCACCCCGCGCCCGGAGGGGCGGCGCCAACGCGGCCGGTGGCGGCCGTCGCCCCGGCCAGCCGGGAGCACGTGGGTCCGGCGGCCACGGCCGCCGGAGCCCGGCACCGCAGGGTGAGTTCGCGCTCCCCACCACGACCACCCCCGCACTGCCCGCCGTCTCGGACTTCGCCGAGCTGGCCATGCCCGCGCAGCTGCTGGCCGAACTCGGCCGACAGGGGGTGAGCGAGCCGTTCCCGATCCAGGGCGCGACCCTGCCGAACTCCCTTGCGGGTCGCGACGTCCTGGGTCGCGGGCGCACCGGCTCCGGCAAGACCCTCGCCTTCGGCCTCGCCCTGCTCGCGCGCCTCACCGGACAGCGTGCCGAGTCCCGGCAGCCGCTGGCGCTGGTCCTCGTGCCCACGCGTGAGCTGGCACAGCAGGTGACGGCCGCGCTCACGCCGTACGCCCGGGCCGTCCGGCTGCGGGTGGCCACGGTGGTGGGCGGGATGTCGATCGGCAAGCAGGCCAGCGCGCTGCGCGGCGGGGCCGAGGTCGTCGTCGCCACCCCCGGCCGGCTCAAGGACCTCATCGACCGTGGCGACTGCCGGCTGGACCAGGTGGGCGTCACGGTGCTCGACGAGGCCGACCAGATGACCGACATGGGGTTCATGCCCCAGGTCACCGCGCTGCTTGACCGGGTCCGTCCGGAGGGGCAGCGGATGCTGTTCTCCGCCACGTTGGACCGCAACGTCGACCGTCTGGTGCGCCGCTACCTGACCGATCCCGTCGTGCACTCGGTCGACCCGTCGGCCGGTGCGGTCACGACGATGGAACACCACGTCCTGCACGTCCAGGTCGCCGACAAGCACGCCGCCACGGTCGAGATCGCCGCCCGCGACGGCCGCGTCATCATGTTCCTGGACACCAAGCGCGCCGTCGACCGGCTCACCCGGGACCTGCTCGCCAGCGGCGTCCGGGCCGCCGCGCTGCACGGCGGGAAGTCCCAGCCGCAACGCACCCGCACCCTGGCGCAGTTCAAGGACGGGCACGTCAACGTGCTGGTGGCGACCAATGTCGCGGCGCGCGGCATCCATGTCGACCACCTCGACCTCGTCGTCAACGTCGACCCGCCGACCGACCACAAGGACTACCTGCACCGGGGCGGCCGCACCGCCCGCGCCGGCGAGTCCGGCAGCGTGGTCACCCTCGTCACACCGAACCAGCGCCGGGACATGGCCCGGCTCATGGCGGACGCGGGGATCCGACCGCACACCACCCAGGTCAACTCGGGGGGCGAGGCCCTGCGCCGGATCACCGGCGCCCAGACCCCGTCCGGTGTTCCGGTCGTCATCACCGCACCGGTGGTCGAACGCCCCAAGCGCCGTGCCGCCTCCCGTGGCCGCCGCCGGTCGGCCTCGGCCCCCCGGCGCGCGTCCGCACGCGGCAGCCTCGACGCGGCGGCGTAGGCCGTGTCCGCGAAGCGGGACGGTCGGGTGACACTCGGCCCGCCGTCCCGCTACGAGGGCGTCGGGGGAGCGGTGCGGGCATCGTAGGCGGCGCGGGCGTCGTCGATCCTGGCGAGGTGCGCGACGCTCCATTCGAGCAGGGGCGCGGTGGCCTCGCGCAGGGTGGTGCCCATCTCGGTCAGCTCATAGCTCACATGGGGCGGCATCACGCCGTGGACGGTGCGGGTCAGGATTCCGTCGCGCTCCAGGCTGCGCAGCGTCACGGTGAGCATGCGCTGGCTGATCCCGTCGATGGCCCTCTTGAGTTCGGTGAAACGGCGCGGTCCATCCCGGAGATGGCGCACGACCAGCAGCGACCACTTGTCTCCGACGATGTCGAGCACCACCCGGGTCCGGCACGCGTCGCTGGACCGCGCCGCCGACCGTGGATCGCCCTGTGCCGCGCCCATGGTTACCTCCAGAGAACCGGGGCACCGAAAAGTGCCTTATTGCCCGCGGCGCGTCGTGTGCACCAGCATGCTCTTGGTACTCAAACAGTACCGAGGCGCAAAAGGTAACCACCAGAGCCGCGAACCAGCGGCATGCGCGTGACCGTGCTCTTCTGCTGCTCCTGCGAAGGAAGATCGATGTCCACATTCCTGCTGGTACACGGTGCTTGGCACAACGGACGGTGCTGGGAGCGGGTGGTACCGCTGTTGGAGGCCGCCGGCCACCGGGTGTGCGCGCCCTCCCTGACCGGCTTCGGCGACAAGGCGCACCTGCTCGGACCGGAGGTGGGTCTCGATACGCACGTCGACGACGTGGTCGGGCTGATCACCGAGGAGAACCTCAGCGACGTCGTCCTCGTCGGCCACAGCTACGCGGGGCTGGTGATCTCCTCCGCGGCCAACCGGATTCCGGAACGCGTCGGGCACCTGGTCTACCTCGACGCGATGGTCCCGGAGGACGGCGAGTCCGCGGTCGACGTCCAGCCCGTGACGCGGCAACTGATCGAGCTCGCCGAGCAGTCCGAGAGCGGCTGGCGCGTGCCACCGATGCCCGAACAGCCCGCGCCCTTCGGCCTGTTCGGCGTCACCGACCCGGCCGACATCGCCTGGCTGCGCGGGATGCTCTCGGACCAGCCGGTGCGCTGCCTGCAACAGCCGGTGCGACTGGGCAACCCAGCCGTCGACGCGATCCCGCGCACGCACATCCACAATGCCGGCGCCATGCCGGCGGGCGTCACCCGACGCCCCGTCCCCTCGATCCAACCCAACGGCACTGCCGCCCAGGTCTGGGAGCTGCCGACCGGCCACGACTGCATGATCACCATGCCGCGCGAACTCAGCGAACTGCTGCTCAAACTCTCCTAGCCGGGGGCTCTCGTCGAGGTGTCACGCCCACATCCGCGACGTCGCGCCGCCTGCAGAGCCGCGTGTCGAGGGCCGGCGGGCGCCCGTCCCGGCCGCCGCGCCGAAGCCGGTGGCGGATCTGGTCCGACCGCTCGGGGATGGTGCGGCTGATGCCGCGGCGTCGCAGCCAGGCCCGTGTCGCTCGGGAGTCGTGGCCCTTGTCGGCCAGGACTGCCCCGGCCGCGAGCCCGAGCGGCTCAGCTCGCGGGAGGTGATTCGGGCGATTCGGGGGATTCAGCCGCGCGGCGGTATTCGGCGTTGATGCGCTGGGCCTCTTCGAGCTGGTCTTCGAGGACGATGATGCGGCAGGCGGCTTCGATGGGGGTGCCCTGATCGACGAGTTCCCGGGCGCGGGCCGCGATGCGCAGCTGGTAGCGGGAGTAGCGGCGGTGGCCGCCGGCCGAGCGCAGCGGGGTGATGAGGCGGGCTTCGCCGATGGCGCGGAGGAAGCCCTGGGTGGTGCCGAGTATCTCGGCGGCCCGGCCCATGGTGTAGGCCGGATAGTCGTCATCGTCGAGACGGTCGTACGAGTCGCCTGCTGTCATCTGTATCTCTCTGTGTGAAACGCGTGGAGGGGCCTTGGTGCCAACTGGCACCAAGGCCCCGAAGAAACTGCTACACCATCCGCCGGCTCTGGTAGTGCGCCGGCTCATTGTCTCCGCAGACCCGACCGAGACGCTGCCGGGGGTGCGGGGATCGCGATTGCCTGACCGGAGACCACCTCACTATCGATGTCCTGCGGTACCCGGGATCTCGCCCGGGCGATCCTGATGGTGCTTGGCTCCTCCGTTCTTCCCTCTGGATCGATCACTTGCCTACTGCTGGTGATGCGTCCTGCTCGTGGCGGCCCCTGATCACCGCGGGCCACCCGGTCCGGCCGTCGGCCCCGTCGCCCTCATGACAAGCCTGGCTTCGGAACCCCACCGCCGTACCGTCCCGCGCACTGCTGCCGCGGGTCCTGCTGGCCGGCAGTTCGTCTCTGCCAGGCCTTGCTTTCTCTCTACGTTACGGAAGAAACCATAGTCACGCCACTGGGCAATGTCTACTCTCGCCAGCATAGATTTTTGGCAGCGCGGTAGCGAGGTAATCGATCCCGGTGGGAGCGCGTCAGGGAGGGGGAACGCGCGGGGTGCTCGCCGCGCCCCACGGTTTCCTGGACGACTTCCCCAGGGACATCCGGCGCGCCGCCCCACCGCCGACCGCGCGCCAACGGCGCGCCGGAACGGTGAGGGCGACCTGCTTCCCGTTGACGTTCCTGGTCGTCATGGCGGCGGTGCGGGCCAGCTGGGTCGCCGGCCGGCAGGACGCCGGTTGGCCGGACGCGGCGGCGATCGGCCTGGTGGCCGTGGCCCTGTCCACCGCGCTGGACACCTTCGTCATCGACCGGCCGGTGGTCAGCCGCTGGCGCCGGCCCGGATGGTCTTCCCCGGCACCGAGGCGTGCGCTGGCTGGCACGACCGGGCCCGCCACGTGCGGGTGTTGCTCATGCCGCGCGCCGGCCTGACGTTGCGGGTCTCCGGTTGGTCACCGGCACCGCCGGCTGGGCGGTCGGCGGCCTGCTCTGAGCCGGCGGCCGGCCGCCCGGGTCAGCCGGTCTCCCACAGCAGCCAGCCGTTGGCCAGCGGGTCCCAGTCGGGTTTCCAGTAGACCAGGGTGGGGTCCTCGCCCTCCGGGACCGCGGCGACGACCCAGGTCTCGAAGGACTCGCCCGCCCGGAGGAACTGGTCGCCGGTCCACGGGAGGAACCCGCCCGGCTCGCCCTCCACCCCGAAGGCGTACATGTTGTTGGCGGTGGGGCTGGCCTCGTCGAAGACGCCGAAGGTGCCGAGCGTGCCGACCCAGGAGCCGGACGTCAGGGTCAGGGGGGCGCCGCCCAGGTGGGTGAGGGTGACCCGGACCGCGACGGACCTCAGGCCCTCGGACTGGATCGGGTCCATCAGGCCGGTCAGGTCGGCGTGTTCGCCCGGCTCGACCTGGTCGACGGTGACGCTGAGGGCGGCCTGTTCACCGGGGGACGGCTCGTACGGGACGGGGTCGCTGGTCTCGCCGAGCTGGTACCGGTACACCTCGGGTGGCAGGGTGGCGATCCCGTCGATCTCGCCCGAGGGCGGCTCCTCGTCCTCCGGCGAGGGCGGCTCCTCTTCCTCGGGCGGGCTGGTGGTCTCCTCGGCCGACGGGCTGGGCTGGGTCTGCGCCGGGTCGTCGGCCCGGCCGTCGTCGTCGGACGAGGCGGTCACGGCGTAGACGGTGCCCGCGGCGACCACCGCCACGGCGGTGGCGGTCGCGGCGACGACCCACCGGGACCGGCGCCGGCCGGCCGCCGGCGCGGCCGGCGCGAAGCCGGGCGGCGGAGGCGGCCCCACGGCCGGTGCCGCCGCCGGTGCCACGGCCGGCGGGGCCGGGGCCGGCGGGGCCGGGGCCGGCGGGGCGGCCGGTACCGCGGGCACCGCCGGCGCGGCCGGGGCGGCGGCCGCCCCGCCGCCGGCCAGCAGGCCGTCCAGCCGCTCGCCGGAGGGCCGGGCCACCGGGTCCTGGACGAGCAACGCCTTCAGGACCGGGCCGAGTTGGCCGGCCCGGGCGGGCGGCGGCACCGCCCCGTCGAGCACCGCGGCCGCGGTGGCCAGCGCGGTGGGCCGGCGCAGCGGGTGGTGCCCCTCGACGCACACGTACAGCAGCACGCCGAGCGACCACAGGTCGGCGGCCGGGCTGTCCGCGCCGCCCCTGATCCGCTCCGGCGCCAGGTACTCGGGCGCGGTGGGGGAGTCCGCCTCCGCGCCGCCCGTGAGGCGGAAACCGGTGAGCACGGCGCCGCCGTCCGGGTGCAGCAGCACGTGCTCGGGCCGGAGGTCGCCGTGGCACAGCCCGGCGGCGTGCGCGGCGCGCAGGGCGGAGAGCAGCTGACGGCCGAGGGTGGCCGCATCGGCGGGCGGCAGCGGCCCCTCGGCGAGCCGGTCAGCGAGGGTGCGCCCCGCCGCCAACTCCCACACCACCCACAGCGCCGAGCCGTCGGACTCCGCCGCCAGGTGCAGGACCGTCGCCAGGTGCGGATGGCTGAGCCCGGCCAGGGTTCTGGCCGCCGAGCCGGGCTCGGGGCCGGCCGCTGGCGCGGCGCCCAGCGGTACCCGCTTGACCACGACATCCCGCTCCACGGCGCGGTCCCGCGCCCGCCAGAGCCCGTCCCGCCCGGGGCCGCCCAGCGGCTCCCGCAGCTCGAAGCGTTCTCCGACGACTCGTCCAGCATCCCCGTCGACCATGTCAACGAGCCTAGTGGCGGGCCGACTTGGCGTGCACGCGCCCCCGCCGGGGGGAAGTCCGGCGGGGGCGCGGCGGCTCGGAGGGCGCTCGGTCAGCTCGTCGGCGGCCCGGCTCGGTTTCCTGCTCGGCTCGTCGCCGGCTCAGCTCTTCACCGATCCCGACATCAGGCCGCCGATGAAGTACTTGCCGAGCACGATGTACACCAGCAGGGTCGGCAGCGAGGCGAAGAGCGCGCCCGCCATGGAGACGCCGTAGTTCTGCAGCAGCGCGCCGTTGGCGAGGTTGTTCAGCGCCAGCGTCACCGGGCCGTTCTGGCTGGAGGAGAAGAAGACCGCGAACAGGAAGTCGTTCCACGCCGAGGTGAACTGCCAGATCAGCACGACCACGAAGCTCGGCACCGACAGCGGCAGGATCACCGAGGCGTAGGTGCGCAGCAGCCCGGCGCCGTCGATCCGGGCCGCCTCGATCAGCTCGTGCGGGATCGTCTGGTAGTAGTTCCGGAAGATCAGCGTCGTGATGGGGATACCGAACACCACGTGCAGCAGGATCAGCGTGGGGATGCCGCTGGGCAGCGACAGGTCCAGCACCAGCTCGTTCAGCGGGATGATCACGGCCTGGTAGGGGATGAACATCCCGAACAGGATGAGCGTGAACACCAGGTTGGCGCCGCGGAAGGACCAGCGGGAGAGCACGAAGCCGTTGAGCGAGCCCAGCACGGCGGCGAGGATGGCCGAGGGCACCACCATCTGGAGGGTGCGCCAGATCGCCGGGGCCAGCGCGTCCCAGGCCGTGCGCCAGTTGTCGAGCGTCCAGTTGGACGGCAGGTTCCAGGCGCGCTCGGGCGAGGCGTCGCCCGGGCCCTTGAAGCTCGTCACCAGCAGGACGTAGACCGGGATCAGCACGATCAGCAGGAAGAACAGCAGCGCGGCGTAGCGCAGCGTGCGGGCCGGGCTGAAGCCCTTGCCGCGCCTGCCACCGTCCCGGCCGGCCGGCTGGCCCGCGGTCTCCTTCGGCGGAGCCGCCTGGGCGGAGCGGGTGGCCATCACTTCTCCCTGCGGTTGGTGCGGATGAGATAGGGCACGACCACCAGGGCCACCAGGACCAGCAGGATCGACCCGACGGCCGCCGCGTTGGCGTAGTCGAAGCTCGACTTGAAGATGTACATGTCGATGGCGGGAACCTTGGTCTGGTAGTTCGCCGGCTTCGAGATGGACATGATGAGGTCGAAGGACTTCAACGACATGTGGCCGATGATGATCAGCGCGGAGAGCGCCACCGGCGACAGCTGCGGGAACAGCACGTGCCGGTAGAGCTGCCAGGTGGTGGTGCCGTCCATCCGGGCGGCCTCCCGCAGCTCGTGCGGGATGCCGCGGAAGCCCGCGAGGAACAGCGCCATCACGTAGCCCGACAGCTGCCAGATCGCGGGGATCGCGATCGCGGTGATGCCGTAGTCGACGTTGTTCCACCAGTTGTTCTGCAGGAAGTCCAGGCCGACCATCTGGAACAGCCGGTTCAGGCCCGTCGCGCTCTCGTCCTGCCCGGAGTTGAGCAGCCACCGCCACACCACGCCGGAGGCGATGAAGGACACCGCCATCGGGAAGAGGTAGATGGAGCGGAAGATGCCCTCGCCCCGGATCGGCGCCTCCAGCAGCCAGGCCCACAGGAAGCCCATCAGCAGGGTGCCGGCGAGGAAGAGCAGCGTGTACAGCAGCAGGTTCTTCAGGGAGTGCTGGAACGCCTCGTTGCCGAGGAGTTCGAAGTAGTTGTCGAACCCGACGTTGCTGGACGGCTCCTGCCCGGTGGTCTGGGCGGCGGTGTGGATGTCGGTGGTCGACGTCCCGAAGTTCACGAAGATGAGCCCGTAGACGAAGACGCCCACCAGGATCAGCGACGGGGCCAGCAGCAACAGCGGGGGCCCGACTCGTTTGACGGTTTTGTTCATCGATGTCTCCCAAGGCGGGGCGGCGCTTCGTCGGCGGGGGTCCGACGAAGCGCCACCCCGCGGTCCGGGTCGGTCCCGCGGCCGACGCGGGCGTCAGCCGGGGACCGGACGCCCGACGCTCAGTCGGCGGCGGTCGCGGTGGCGAGTTCCGACTGGAACGTCGAGAGGTCGGAGGCCCCCGACGTGAACTTGCTGGTGGCGTCGGTGACGGCGTTCAGCGTGGCGACCGGGGTCGCGGCGCCGTGGGCCAGCGAGGAGACGATGGTGTCCTGGGCGAACGACTCGATGGCCGTCCGCTGGTACTCGGAGAAGTCCGCCGGGTCGGCGTCGGTGCGCGCCGGGATGGAGCCCTTGGCGGCGTTGAACGCGGTCTGGCCCTCCAGCGAGGCGACCGTCTCCAGCCAGGCGTGCGAGCCACCCTCGTGCGGGGCGCCCACCGGCAGGGTGAACGAGTCGGCGAGGAAGTCGAAGACGCCGTCCGTGCCGGGCACCGGGGCGGCCGTGAAGTCGGTGCCGAAGACCTTGCCCTGCTCCTCGAAGGCGGCGACCGCCCAGTCACCCATCACGTTGAACGCGGCGTTGCCGTCGATCACCAGCTGGGTGGCCTCGGGCCAGTCCAGGCCGTCCCGGTCGCCGTTGGTGTAGCTCATGGCCCGCTCGAAGTCCTCCAGGGCGGCGGTGACCTCCGCGCCCTCCCAGTCCGTGGTGCCGTCCCACAGCCCGTTGTAGGCGTCCGGGCCGAGGTCGGCGAGGAGGATGGTCTCCAGCAGGTGCACCTGGGTCCAGGCGGTGGCGACCGACAGCGGGGTCACCCCGGCCTCCTGGAGCACGTCCAGGTCGGCGAACCAGTCGTCCAGCGAGTCGTAGCTGGCCTGCGGGTCGAGCCCGTGCTCCTCCAACACCGCCGGGTTGGCCCACAGCACGTTCGCCCGGTGGATGTTGGAGGGGATGGAGTAGATCTGGCCCTCGTGGGTGAGCCGCTCCACCAGGTCCGCGGGGAAGGCCTCGCGCAGGTCGAACTCGTCGTACAGCGGGGAGACGTCCTGGAGTTGGCCGGCGTTGATGTAGTCGAGCAGCTCCAGGCCGGCGTGCGCCTGGAAGGTGTCCGGCGGGTCGCTGGCCTGGAGGCGGGACTGGAGCAGGTCCTTCGCGGCCGAGCCGGCGCCGCCGGCCACCGCCCCGTTCACGAACTCGATGTCCGGGTGCTGCTCGTCGAAGACGGCCACCAGGGCGTCCAGGCCGGCCTTCTCGGAGCCGGCGGCCCACCAGGTGAAGACCTCGACTTCGGCAGCCGACTCGCTGCCGCCGCCGGAGCCGCCGCCGTCGCCGTTGGAGCTGCCGCTGCACGCGGAGAGTGTCAGGGCGGTGAGGGCGGCGCCCGCCACCAGCACGCCTGTTCTGCGATTGACCCGCATGAGAAATCCTTACGCCATCGTTGCCGTATCGGGGGGTCGGCGGGGCACGGGGGGAGCCCCGCCGAACCGAGCGCCGTGCGGCGCCCGTTGCCCCGGCGCCCGCGTCGTCCGGCGCTCATCAAAGAGCCCACCGGCCTTGAAGTCAAGAAGTAAATCCAAAGAGACGCTCCCCGCTTGGTTGCAGTCGGATCACATACTCAAGCCCGCCCGGCCCCGCCGCCCGACTCCGCCGCCAGGGGGTCCCCAACGGGCGCGGCAGCGGCTATCCTTCTCCCCGTGCGCGCGGACCGGGTCACCCCGGGCTCGCAGACTTCACTACGTGAGGCCAACCGGGCCCGCATCGTGAGCGCGGTCCAACGCCGGGGCTCGCTCACGCAGATCGAGTTGGCCGGCGTCACCGGCCTGTCCCCCGCCACGGTCTCCAACATCGTCAAGGAGCTGACGGCCGGCGGCGTGCTGCACACCTCGCCCTCCACCCGCAGCGGCCGGCGGGCCCTCCAGGTCACCCTGGCCCGCAACCTCGGGCTGGTGGCCGGCGTCCACTTCGGCACCCGCTCGCTGCGCGTCGCCATCGCCGACGCCTCGATGCAGGTCATCGGCGACCAGTCCATGCCGCTCGCGCCCGACCACCGGGCCGACGCCGGGCTGCGCCGCGCCGCCCTGCTGATCATGGAGATGATCGAGTCGGTCGACGCCAGCCCCGACGAGCTGCTCGCCGTCGGCGTCTGCGTGCCCGCCCCCGTCGACCGGCGCACCGGCCGGGTCACCGCCGTCGGGATGCTCCGCGGCTGGGACGACGTGGTGGTGCCCGAGATCCTCGCCGACGAACTGGCCGTCCCGGTCGGCATCGACAACGACGCCAACCTCGGCGCCCTGGCCGAGACCCGCTTCGGCGCGGCCACCGGCCGGGACGCCGTCGCCTACCTGCGGGTCTCCCACCGGGTCGGCGGCGGCCTGATCCTCGGCGGCCAGCTGGTCCACGGCCGGGCCGGCGGCGCCGGCGAGATCGGGCACGTGACGATCGACGAGAGCGGCCCCATCTGCCGCTGCGGCAACCGCGGTTGCCTGGAGACCTACGTCGGCGCCCCGGCACTGCTCGCCATGCTCGCCGCCAGCCACGGCCACCTCACCCTGCGCGACGTCATCGCCCGCGCCCAGGAGGGCGACCCCGGCTGCCGCCGGGTGCTCTCCGACACCGGCCAACACCTCGGCGTCGCCGCCGCCAACCTGTGCAGCCTGGTCGACCCCGAGATCGTCGTGGTCGGCGGCCAGCTCGCGGCCGCCGGCGAGATCCTGCTCGGCCCGATGCGGACCGTCGTCGAACAGCGCACCGTGGCCAGCACCGCGGGCCGGGTCGAGGTCGTCGCCGCCGAGCTGGGCTCGGCCGCCGAGGTGCGGGGCGCCCTGGCCATCGCCCTCGACACCGCGGGCGTCCGCAGCGCCCCGCTGGCGGGCGGCGGATGAGCGGGCGCCCCGCCGACCAGCCGCCCACCCGCCCCGCCGACCCCCGCGCCAGCGGCCCCCGCCGCACCGGCCGGACCGCGCGCGCCCGCCGCGCCGCCCCGGCGGCGGCCGTCGCCGCGCTGGTGCTGGCGCTGACCGCCGCCCTGCTGGTCTCCGCCGCCACCCACGAGGAGCCGGCCGAGGGCGCCATCGCGCTGCTGCTGCCCGAGGTGAAGACCGCCCGCTACGAGACCACCGACCGCCCCGCCTTCCTCGGCGTGGTCGAGCAGCGCTGCCCGGGCTGCGCCGTCTACTACGCCAACGCCGACCAGGACGCCGCCACCCAACAGCAGCAGGCCGAGTCGATGCTGGCCCGCGGCGCCGACGTGCTGGTGCTCGACGCGGTGGACACCGTCGCCGCCGTCAGCATCGTCCGCGAGGCCAGACGCCACCAGGTGCCGGTGATCGCCTACGATCGCTTCATCGCGGACGCCGACGTGGACTACTACGTCTCCTTCGACAGCGAACTGATCGGCTACCTCCAGGGCACCGCCCTGGTGAGCGCCGTCAGGGAGCGCGGTCCCCGCGCGGACGGACGCCCACCAGGCGTCCTGCTGGTGCACGGCTCGTCGACCGACCCCAACTCGGCGCAGCTGACCGCCGGAGTCCGCCGGGCGCTCGACGGAACGGACATCGAGGTGCTCGCCGAGTACCACACCCCCGACTGGAGCCCCGACATGGCCACCGACTGGGTCGAGAGCCGGCTGACCGAGTTCGCCGACCGCGTCGACGGCGTCTACGCCGCCAACGACGGCATCGCCGGGGGCGCCATCGCCGCGATGAAGGCCGCCGGCTTCGACCCCGTGCCGCCCGTCACCGGGCAGGACGGCGAGCTGGCCGCCGCCCAGCGGATCATCTCCGGCGACCAGCACATGACCGTCTACAAGGCCACCAGCGAACAGGCCCGCAGCGCGGCCGAGCTGGCGGTCCGGGTGCTGCGCGGCGAGACGCCGCGCACCACGGCGGTGATCGACGGGGTGCCGAGCCTGCTGCTCGCCCCCCGGGCGGTCGGCGCCGGCGACGTGGAACGCGTCCTGGTGGTCGGCGGGGTGCACACCACCGAGGAGATCTGCACCCGCCACTACGCGGCACACTGCGCCCGGCTCGGCATCGGCGTCGACGAGGACGACACGGATGGCGACGACGAGACGGCCGACGGGGGGACGCCGTGACCGCCGCCCGCCCCGCCCCCGTGCTGTCCCTGCGCGGCGTCTCGAAGAACTTCGGCGGCGTGCGCGCCCTGGTCGGCGTCGACCTCGACATCCGCCCGCGCGAGGTGCTGGGCGTCGTCGGCGACAACGCCGCCGGCAAGTCCACGCTGGCCGGAGTGATCGCCGGCGTCTACCGGCCGGACGCCGGCCGGCTACTGCTCGACGGCGAGGAGGTGACCCTCCACTCGCCCGCCGCCGCCCGCGGCCACGGCATCGCCGCCGTCTTCCAGAACCTGGCCCTCTGCGACAACCTCGACGTGGTGGAAAACCTCTTCCTCGGCCACGAACCCACCCGCGGCGGGTTCCTCGACGAGGTCGCCATGGAACGGGAGGCCTGGGAGCTGCTCGGGCAGCTCGCCACCAGCGTGCCCTCCGTGCGGGTGCCGGTCCGCACCCTCTCCGGCGGGCAGCGGCAGGTCGTCGCCGTGGCCCGGGCCCTGCTCGGCTCGCCCCGGGTGGTCGTCCTCGACGAGCCGACCGCCGCGCTCGGCATCCGGCAGACCGCCGAGGTCCTCAACCTGGTCGAACGGCTCCGCGAACGCGGCCTGGCCGTCGTCCTCATCAGCCACCAGGCCGTCGACCTCCAGGCCGTCGCCGACCGCTTCGTCGTGCTGCGCCTGGGCCGGGTCGGCGGCGAACTGGACGCGGCCAGCGCCGGATACGAGGACCTGCTCGCCGCGATGACCGGGGTGAGCCGACCCAGCGGCAGGAGACCCTGAGATGTACCGCCCCACCGCGCCCGCGGTGCGCGAACCGACCGCGGCCGAGGCCGGCGAGACCCTGCCCGGGCTGCTACGCCGCCTCCCGGACCGGGACCTGGGCGCCGCGCCGGCGGTCGGCGTCCTCTTCCTGATCTGGGCTGTCTTCGGCATCGTCAACCCGGCGTTCCTGTCCGCCGAGAACCTCGTCAACCTCACCCTGCAGGCCGCGCCCACCGGCATGATCGCGCTCGGCGTGGTCATCGTCCTGCTCGTCGGCCAGATCGACCTCTCGGTCGGCTCGGTCAGCGGCCTGGCCGCCGCCGTCGTCGCGGTCACCACCGGCCTGCACGACTGGCCGGTCGGCATCGGCATCCTGCTCGCCCTCGCGGTGGGCGTCCTGGTCGGCCTCGGCTACGGGGTGTGCGCCACCCGGTTCGGGCTGCCCAGCCTCGTCCTCACCCTCGCCGGGCTGCTGGTCCTCGCCGGGGTGCAGCTCCGGGTCCTCGGCCCGCAGGGCTCCATCAACCTGCCCTTCGAGTCCCGGCTGGTGTCCTTCGCCCAACAAAGCTTCCTGCCGCCGCTGGTGGCGTGGGCGCTGGTCGCCGGCACGGTCGCGGTGGTCGCCGCCACCCAGTGGGCGCGGCGCGCCCGGCGGGTGCGGGCCGGCCTGCCCAGCGCCAGCCTCACCGAGTTCCTGGTGCGCGTCGCCGCGCTCGCCGCGGTCCTCGCCGCCACCGTCGCCTACCTGGGCACCGAACGCGGCATCGGCTACCCGGTGGTGCTGTTCGTCTCGCTCGTCGCGCTGGTCGACGTGGCGCTGCGCCGCACCCGGTGGGGGCGCTCGGTCCGCGCGGTCGGCGGCGACCGGCGCTCCGCGCTGCTGGCCGGCGTCGCGGTCCGGCGCACCACCATGTCCTGCTTCATCGCCTGCTCCACGCTGGCCGCGCTCGGCGGCGTCCTCGCCGCCGGGCGGCTGGCCGCCGCCAACCAGGGCACCGGCGGCGCCGAGATCTACCTCACCGCCATCGCCGCCGCGGTGATCGGCGGCACCAGCCTCTTCGGCGGTCGGGGCAGCGCCTGGTCGGCGCTGGTCGGCGTCCTGGTCATCACGTCCATCTCCAGCGGCCTCACCCTGCTGGACCTGGACACCGCGTCCCGCTACATCGTCACCGGCCTGGTGCTCGCGCTGGCCCTCGCCGCCGACATCCACCTCAGGGGCGGCCCCGCCCGCCCCGACCTGGACTCCGGCATCCGCGGCGGCGGCGCCCGCCCCCGGTGGTAGCCGGCGAACACCCGGCGGGATGGGGCGTGGTCAGAGGCAGCCGGGCGGCAGCGGCGCCGCCGTGGCGCAGAGGTGCCGGATCGCCGCCGCGACCGAGTGGCTGTCGAAGAGCGCCGAGTGCTCCGCCCCGGCGGCCGGCCTGGGCAGGCCGAGCACCTGCCACAGCCGGCCGGAGTTCGCCGCGGCGGTGGCCGGCGCGAGGGTGTTGATCCACGGGCGGATGTTCAGGAACGCGACGTCCAGGAAGCCGGGCTTGACCTCCTCGCCGCGCAGCCGTGCCCAGCCCACGTTCTCGCCGACGACCACCATGTCGTTGCCGTAGGAGAGCGCGGTCCGTCCCCGGCAGAACTCCAGGAAGCCGCCGAGCGCCTCGGCCGGCGGCAGGCCCTCCCGGTCCACCGACTCCTGGTCGATCCCGGTCAGTTCGGTGAAGTGCCCGGACAGCTCGGGGTTGACCACCGGCCGTACCAGCGCCTCGTAGGAGTCGACCACCTCGTGGGACCCGGTCACCCGCACCGCGCCGATCTGCACGATCTCCCGGAGCTGCCCGGGCGCCTCCCAGTCCTGCTCCAGCGCGCCGCGCCAGGTCGTGAACTCCAGGTCGAAGACGACATAGGTCGACACTGAGCGCACCCTCGTTCCCACCGGTCCCGCGTCCGGCGCCCAGTGAACCACACCCGGCCGCCGGGCCTCGGGCGTCGCGTGGCGTGGTGGAGGTGGCGGCGCCGGACCTATCGGCTGGTGATGGCCTCCGCCCCCGGACCGCGATCCGGGGGCCGTCCCCGGGCTAACCGGTCGCGTACGCGAAGACGGCGCCGAGCCAGAGCCAGCCGACGGCGATGGTCACCCGCTGGACGAGGCCGGCCCGCGGGCTGTCCCGCTCCCAGGCCGTGCCGAACGCCAGGAAGCCGACGAACGCGGCGCCCGCGGTCAGCCCCGAGTACCACTGCCAGCCGGCGTCCGGCAGCACGAAGGCCGCGACCGCCGCCGCGACCGGGAGCAGGCCGAAGACCGCCACACCGGCCCAGTCGTGCAGCGTGTGCCGGGTGGAGAACTCCGCCGGGCTCCCCTCCGGCGTGCCCGGCGGATAGCCCCGCATCGGGTCCATCGGGAACACCCCTGAGGCGACCACCGAGGCGCCGAACACCCCGACCAGCAGGGCGAGGAGCGGACTGTCCAGGGCGCCGGCGAGCGCGACCGCGCCCGCGGTGATCGCCAGGCCGCAGACGATGAAGTTCGCCCCCTGGAGCCAGCCCCTCGGCCCGAGGGCCAGCGCGCTGACCGGCTGCCGAACGGGTCGGTAGCCCGGCCGGGTCCAGCCGTCCAGCAGGAAGGTGGCGATGAACAGCCAGCAGCCCAGGGCCCCCAGCCACAGCAGGACGTTCACCACGACCACCCCTCGGACATCGCCCCGGACCCACTCCATGCCCCATGCGTCACGACTGCGAATCCTAGGCTGGTCGGGCGACCGCGGTCGATGCTTGTCTCGACTGCGGTGTAGAACTTCCGGGGCCACGAGGGCCCCGGAACGAACCGCCGTCAGGGGGGTGGGGAACCCCCGGCAGGATCAGCCCTCTTCCTCCTCGCCACCGCCGTCGTCCTCGCCACCGTCGCCGTCGTCCCCGTCGAGCATCTCGGAGACCACGTAGCCGCCCACGGCGCCCACCGCGAGCCCGGCCGCCCCGGCCGCGATGACCGTGCCCATCCCGGGCCCCGACGAGTCGCCGTGGTGCTCGCCGTAGCCGTCGTCCTTGTGCGCGTAGCCGCCGTCGTGCGGGCCGCCGTACCCGGGGCCGCCGGGGTAGCCGGGCTGGCCGTACCCGGGCTGGCCGTATCCCGGTTGGCCGTAGCCGGGCTGGCCGTAGCCGGGGTGCCCCCCGTACCCGCCCTGGTGCGGCAGCTGCGCCATCCGGTTCGCGTGGAACTCGACCAACTGCCGCATCCAGGCGTCGACCTGCGCCGCCCAGTCGGTGTGCGCCACGCTGTCGTGGCCGACCACATGGCGGTTCACCGCGTCGTGGCCGCCGGAGAAGAGCCCGCCGCGCCGGTCCGCCTCCAGCACGATCTCCACGCCACCGGGGGAGGCCAGGAACGTCACCTCGACCTCGTTGACCGCGCCCGCGTAGGCCGGCGAAGGCGTCAGCTCGATCTCCTGGTAGAACGGCAGCTGCTGGCCCGTGCCGTGGATCTGGCCCAGCTCCAGGTCGGCCTTGGTGAAGCCGAAGCCCTGCTGGCCCAGCGTCTCCAACACCGCCTCCTGGACCGGCAGCGGGCGCACCGCCAGCGCGTCCAGGTCGCCCTTGTCCCGGGCGCCGGCGACGCCCAGCTCGGTGCGGACACCGAGCACGATGCCCAGCGGCTGCCCGTACAACTCGGTGATCGGCGTCTCCCAAGGCAGCTGGAAGGCGAACGGCACGCTGTGGTGCTGCCCCTCGCCCAGCCGGAAGCCGCCCCCGACCGTGAACCGCTCGAAGGTCACGTAGCCCTCTTGCTCGCCCTCCTCGAACTCGGCCTCGACGCGGGCGACCAGCTCCAGGGTGATGTGCTCGATCTCCACGTCCGAGTCACCGCCCTCCAGCCGCACATGCCCCCGCAGGGGCCCGCCGGGGAGGACGGCCCCCTCGTCCAGGACCGTGTCGACCGAAGGGCCACCGACGCCCAGGGCACCCAGCAGGCGTTTGAACACCATCGTGGTGCTCACTTCCTCTCTCGTGATGCTCGACCACGCGCGACCGCGCGCGGGACGTCACCTCAACTTGCCGGTCGGCGAGCCCGGTTCCCGTGGCCGGTTCCCCGGGTGCGAATCCGGCCGTTCCCGGGCCCTGCCGAACCGCCGCCCCCGGGGGCGTTTCTCCGCCCGCCCGGTCCGCCACCCCGCCGGGAGGACACTGGCCGGGGCCAGTTCCGGCCGTTTCCGGCGCTTCCCGGGGCGCGGTCAAGGCGGGGTCAAGGCCGGGCCAAGACCCGTCCAAGGTGGCCGAAACCCACTCGCCCAGCCCGGTGATCCGGCCGAAACCAGCGGCCCCGGCCGGCCGCCGGACGGCCCAGCGCGGCCGACGGGCAGGGGCTGGGCTTGACTCTGACATCGATGTCAGAGTCTAGCTTTCGGCGCGTCAGCCGCGCCCGACGAGAAGCGAGGAACCACCATGCGAGCAGTGCGGATCGACGCCCACGGTGACCCCGAGATCCTCACCCTCAGGGAGCTGCCCGACCCCCGGCCGGCCGACGGCGAGCTGCTGGTGCGCACCGTCGCCAGCGGCATCAACCCCGTCGACTGGAAGACCCGGGCCTGGGCGGACACCGGGCCGACCCCGCCGGCCACCCTCGGCTGGGACCTGGCCGGCGTGGTGGTCGGCGGCTCGGCTCCCGGCTTCGCGGTGGGCGACCGGGTGATCGCCCTCTCCGCGCAGGTCGCCACCGGCCTCGGCACCTGGGCCGAACTGGTCGCCCTGCCCGCCCGGTTGGTCGCCCACGCCCGACTACGGTGTCGCTCGCCGAGAGCGCGAGCCTCCCGCTGGCCGGGGTCACGGCCCGCCAGGCGTTGCGGAAGCTGCGTCTCGCTGGCGGCCGGCGGCTGCTGGTCACCGGTGGCGCCGGCGCCGTGGGCGGGCTGGCGATCCAGCTCGCCCGACGTGCTGGAGCCACCGTCGACGCCCTGGTCTCACGCCCCGAACACCGCGCCCACGCACGCACGTTGGGCGCCGAGCTGGCCGTCAGCGACGCGGCCGCGCTGCCGCCGGACGGATACGCGGCGGTGTTCGACACCGCCGGCGTCGACGTCTCGGCCGCCGCAGCGCCCGGCGCCGACTACGTCACCGTCGCGGACGCGCCCCTGCCGATGCTGCCGGGGGCCACCAAGAGCTACGTCCAAGAGGACGCCGCCGACCTGGCCGCGCTGGCCGCCGCGGTCGACGCGGGGGAGCTGCGGCTCCGGGTCGCCGCCTACCATCCGGTGGCCGAGGTGCGCCGAGCGCACGAGCGGTTCGAGGCGGGCGGGCTGCTCGGCAAGGTGGTCCTGCTCTTCTGAGCCCGGCCCCCGCCCGGCTCAGCTGATGGCGGCCAGCACCCGGATCGGCAGTTCCCGGTCCTGGTGCTCGGCGCCGACGACCAGTTGGCGGCCGGCGAGGGACCAGGCGGCGTGCCAGAGGAACTCCTCGGCCTCGTCCGCCGGCAGCGTCACCGGCGCGCCGGGGAACGGCGGGCCGGCCGCCTGGAGTCGGGCCGCCAGCCGGCGGGCCTCGTCCGTCGCCCGCTGCCAGGCGGCTTCCAGCCAGGCGAAGTCCTCGGCCTCGGCCGCGGCCCGCTCGTCGTACTCCCAGCACCGCAGGGTGATCTCGACCCGCAGGTGCGGGGCGTCGCCCTGGATGCCCAGCAGGTGGTCGTCCAGCTCCCAGCCGCGCGGTGCGCCCGCCGTGCCGGGCCGGGGAACGGGCCGCCAGCCACGCCCGGCCAGCGCCGCCGCGACCTCCGCGCGGTCGAGCGCCGGACGCCGACCCAGCGCCACCAGCAGCCCCACGACCTCGTCCATCTCCCCACCCCCAAGAGCGCGTTGACCCGACGGGCAGCGTAGCGGGGGCCCGGCGGGGCTCGCCCGGCGGCCGGCCGGACGAGCCCCCTCCCCGTCAGGTCGTCGGGGTGGCGCCCTGGATGGTCAGTTCGTAGGGGAACGGGTCACCGACCTCGACCTGCCCGGGCGGGTAGTCGCGGTGCTCCGACGGGGTGGCCGCGACGACGAGCATCAGGTGCGTCTCGCCGCCCTGGAGGCCGAACTCCGCCGTCTCGCCGGGCCCGAACGACTCGCTGTACCGGGCGGAGAAGTCGGGCGAGACGGCCACCAGCCGGAACCGCCAGTCGGCGCCCGAGAGCTCCGACGCCCCGCGCAGCAGCACCGAGACCTGCTCGCCGTCCGGGTCCAGCTCGATGGTGTTGTGCCCGTACTGGTGCGGCGCCTCGCCGTCGACGATCCGGTACCGGTCGCCGCCGAGGCTGGTCAGCGGGTCGGTGTGCAGCGGACGGTAGCTCTCCCCGGCGCGCCAGAGGTCGGTGCGGATCTCCGCGCCGTCGGTGAAGTCGTAGGCGACCTGCCGGGAGGTGTACTCGGCGATCAGCTCGGCGAACGCCTCGTGCTCCAGGCCGAGGATCCGCTTGATGGTGTCGATCGGATGCTCACCCTGCTCGGCCTCGTACCAGAACCGGTCGATCACCTCGGGCCCGTACAGGTCCCGGATGGTGTTGAACAGCATCCAGTCGCCGTAGTACGTCTCCTGGGACAGCCAACGCCGGTGCTGGCGGTCGAGGAGGTAGCCCGAGCCAACCACCACCTCGGGTCGCTTCATCCGCGCCATGTAGTTGGCGTGCGCCTCCCAGACCGGCCCGGCCGCCGTGTTGCCGGCGCCCCAGCCGCCGCCGTGGCCGGCCGCGATGTTCAGATCGACGGCGTAGATCTGGAGGATGTGGTTGAACTCGTGGGACTCGACCCACTCGTCCCAGATCTTGTCGTAGGGCAGGCACATGTGGCCCAGCCCGATGTCGTCGCCGCCGGCCCAGTTGGCCGGCGGCAGGAAGTCGCCGGACCAGGTGCCGCAGAGATGCAGGTTGATCCGGTACTGGGAGCCGACCGGGTGGTCGGCCGGGTCGACGAAGCCGACCTCGTCCACGTAGTAGGCGTAGATCTCGTCCATGTGGTCCGCGACCCACTGCGGGTAGTTGTCGATGCCGTGGTGCTCCCGCCCCCAGGCGACGGCGTCCACCGCGTCGCCCCAGCGGACGGCGAAGTGCTCCGACTCGGCGACGTTCCCGGTCTCGGCGCCCGCGTCGGTCATGAACCGGGGGACCCGGGTCTGCTTGTCGGCCCGGACCTGGGTGTCCCGAGCCTGGCTGACCTGGCCGTCCCGGGCCTGGCCGGCCGCCGTGGGCCCGGTGTCGGCGGCGGCGCCGGCCGAGCCCAGCAGCACACAGGCCGTGGCGAGTGCGGCGGCGAGGGCGCGGTGGCGCCGGCGCGGGGCCCGGCCGCCGGCTGTGCGCAGTCTTCGTACCATGCGTCTGCCTTCCCGTGACGAGGTGTCGGACGGTCCCGCGGGGCGGGGCCGCCACCGGCCGGGAGCGGCGTCGCCGCCCCGTCCGGTCGAGGCCGGCCCCGGCGGGTGCGCGCCGCCGAGGTCCGGTCCCACCCCCTCAGTCGCCGCCGCCCCGCCCGACGTTGCCGCGCCCGTCCGACCCACCGGGCGGCGCCCGCCGCCGACCCGCCCGCAACGGCGAGAAACAGCGCGAAACAGCGAGAGACGGCGGGAAACGGCGAGACCACGCACCCGCACCGGCCCTTTTCCCGGATTCCCGAAAAGGGCTCGCCGGAGCCAGTGGCATAAAGCTCACCAAGCCGCCGGAGTGTTATCAAGGGGAAGCCTTGGAAAAAGAACCGGACGGGGCTGTCTCGTGGGCGAGAAAGTAGCTGACTACCTGCTGCGCAGACTGCGTGAGTGGGAGGTGGAATACGTCTTCGGCTACGCGGGGGACGGCATCAACGGGCTGCTGGCCGCCTGGGGCCGGGCCGCCGACCAGCCCCGGTTCATCCAGGCCAGGCACGAGGAGATGGCCGCGTTCACCGCCGTCGGCTACGCGAAGTTCTCCGGCCGGGTCGGGGTGTGCGCCGCCACCTCGGGGCCCGGGGCGATCCACCTGCTGAACGGCCTCTATGACGCGAAGCTCGACCACGTCCCGGTGGTGGCGATCGTCGGGCAGACCGCCCGCACCGCGCTGGGCGGCTCCTACCAGCAGGAGATCGACCTGCTCAGCCTCTACAAGGACGTGGCCGCCGACTACTGCCAGCTGGTCACCGTGCCCGAGCAGCTGCCCAACGTCCTGGACCGGGCCTTCCGCACCGCGCTGGCCCGACGCACCGTCACGGCCGTGATCGTCCCCGCCGACGTGCAGGAGCTCGACTACACGCCGCCGGCGCACGCCTTCAAGATGGTGCCCTCCAGCCTCGGCCTGTCCACCAGCGTCACCGTCCCCGGTGGCGCCGACCTGCGGCGCGCCGCCGACGTGCTGAACGCGGGGGAGAAGGTCGCGGTGCTGGTCGGCCGGGGCGCGGCCGGCGCCGCGCCCGAGGTGCGCGAGCTGGCCGACCGGCTGGGCGCCGGCGTGGCCAAGGCGCTGCTCGGCAAGGACGTGCTCTCCGACGAACTCCCCTATGTCACGGGCGCGATCGGCCTGCTGGGTACCCGCCCCAGCTACGAGCTGATGCGCGACTGCGACACCCTGCTGACCGTGGGGACGAGCTTCCCCTACAGCCAGTTCCTGCCGAAGTTCGGGCAGGCCAGGGCGGTGCAGATCGAGCTGGACCCGCAACTGGTGGGGATGCGCTACCCGTTCGAGGTCAACCTCGTCGGCGACGCCGGCGAGACCCTGCGGCGGCTGCTGCCGCTGCTCACGCCGAAGGAACACGGCTCCTGGCGCGAGACGATCGAGGACAACGTGGCCCGCTGGTGGGGCACGATGGAGCGGCGCGCCGGCACCGAGGCCAAGCCCGTCAACCCGGAGTTCGTGGCGCACGCCCTCTCGGGGCTGCTGCCCGAAGATGCCATCGTCACCGCCGACTCCGGCTCCAGCGCCAACTGGTACGCCCGGCATGTGCGGATGCGGGGCACGATGCGGGGCTCCCTCTCCGGCACCCTGGCCACCATGGGCCCCGGGGTGCCCTACGCGATCGGCGCGAAGTTCGCCCACCCGGACCGCCTGGCGGTGGCCCTGGTCGGGGACGGCGCGATGCAGATGAACGGCCTGGCCGAGCTGATCACCGCCGGCAAGTACCACGGGGAGTGGCGCGATCCGCGGCTGGTGGTCGGCGTCCTCAACAACCAGGACCTCAACCAGGTCACCTGGGAGATGCGTGCGATGAACGGCGCCCCCCAGTTCGAGCCCTCGCAGCGGATCCCCGACGTGCCCTACGCCGAGATCGCCCGCTCGATGGGCCTGCGTGGCATCCGGGTCGAGGACCCGGGGCGGGTCACCGAGGCGTGGCGGGAGGCCCTGGCGGCCGACCGGCCCTGCGTGGTGGAGTTCGTCACCGACCCCGCCATCCCGCCGATCCCGCCGCACGCCACCTGGGAACAGGCCGAGTCGACCGCCACCGCCCTGCTGCAGGGCGACCCCGACCGGGCCGACGTGGTGCGGGCCGGCCTGAAGCAGAAGCTCCAGGAGTTCCTGCCCGGCAGGCCGCGGTGACGGCGCCGGGACCGGCCGCCGAGTCCCCGGGGCCGGTGCGGGAGCCGCGGCCCGCGGACCTGGTCGGGCTGGACGTGCGGCGGCTGGAGGGCGCAATCCCGTGCCTCCGCCACCCCCGGCCCGGTCCCCCGGCCCGGGTTCCGCGCGTCGGCGTCTACGCGGCTTCGGTCGGGCGCTGCCAGTCGGGGGGTCGCCTCGTGTCGCAGGCGACGCACCAGCGCGACGCGCTCCATTCGGCGAGCCTGGCTTCGGCCGCCTCGACGCGATTGCGGATGGCCGTGGCCAGGACTATGCCGGCCGCGATGAGCAGGGTGCCGAGGGCGACTCCGCCGGGGCCCTGACCGACGGCGAGCGCGCCGATCCCGATGAGACCGATCGGGACGGTGTAGCTGCCGGTTGGCACTTCTGGCGGTTCGAGCTTCCGCCAGGAAGGTGATCCCTGCCGGACGGCGTCGCGTGCCTGTTGCATCGTCCGCATGTTGCACAGCCCTTGGCCGCATGGGTCTGACATGCCCACACCCCTCCCATCGGTGACGGGACGGGAAGGTAAGGGGCGCGCGTGCGGATGGCCGAATGCGCTGGGCGAAGACTGGACAACCGCCGATGTCCGGCGGCGCGATGTCGGGCAGTGGTGTTCGACCGACCGCCCCGCGGTGGATCGGGTCGGCCCGCCGCCCAGTGTCGGCGGGCCGATCGCGCGTGGTCGGGGGCCGTCCGGTCAGCAGGTGGGGTTGGTCTGGGTGGCCAGGCCGAGGTGCCAGGGGAGTTGTGAGTAGTCGCCGCCGGCGGCGGGGTCCAGGCCCTGGTAGAGGAGTTGCAGCTGGCAGGAGTTGATGGTCATCCGCTGGTCGTGGCCGCTGCGGAGGAGTTCGCCGTGGCTGATGTCCTGGGTCCAGGCCCCCTGCGGGAAGGTCACGTTGGTGGCCCGGGCGAACGGGTTGTCGGGGGTGTCGGCGAGCGGCTGCCAGGGGCTGTCGAGGGTGTCGGCGGTGAAGGAGCGGTACCAGCGGCGGCCGTCGTTGCCGATGGCCTCCATGATCAGCAGGTAGCTGTCGGTGTCCTCGACGTAGTAGACGGCCTCGCCCTCGAAGAGGTTGTTGGGGGTGTCCTCCAGCACGATCCGGGTGTTGTCGAAGCCCTCGGGGAACTCGGCGACGGTGGTCTCGGCGCGGTAGAGGTGGCCGTTGTCGTCGGCGGAGAAGAGGTAGCACATGGTGTCGTCGCAGATCACCCAGTAGTCGAGCCAGTGGCCGTTGCCGATGTTGTCCCGGACGATGTCGGGCATCTCGTCCTGGTAGTTGCGCGGTGCGGACCAACTCATCGGGTCGCTGGGGTCGTTGGAGACGGAGTAGGAGGGCAGGCCGGTCTGGTAGACGAGGTGCCACTCGTCGCGGGGCTCGAAGTAGAAGAGGTGGGGGGCGGCGGCGTAGCGGTTGCCGATGTTGGGGTTGGTGTCGAGGTAGGTGTGGGGCGCGTTGTTGGCCTGGGACCAGTCGGTGAAGCTGGTGTGGGCCAGGCTCCAGGCGCCGGCGGTGTTGGCGACGGTGAAGTAGACCTGCCAGGCGCCGTTGTGGTGGACCACGGTGGGGTCCTTGACGGAGACCACGTTGTGGCCGGCGTCGGGTTTGACCGACACCACCGGGCCGGGCGAGGTCCACTGGAACTCGTTGGGCAACGCGGCGGCCGCCGGCGGTCCGGCCGGCTGCTCCGCCGGCTGTTCGGTGGCGGCCGGCGCGGCGGGTGCCACGGTCAGGGCGAGGATCAGGCCGGCGCAGGCGGCCAACACGGTGCGCAGCGGGCCGCGTCGGCGGCGTCGTGAAGCGGGCATGGGAACTCCCTGGCTGGGTGGGGGGTTTCCGGTCGCCCGTCGGGGAGCGGCGGGCGCCGGAATCAGGCCTGTTCGGGATTTCGGATGGTGTTCATCCGTGCGAACAGAGAATAGGAAGGGCGCCGGGGAGCGTCAATGCGTTCGGTTCGCGGTCCGCGAGAAAGCCGCCGGAAAACGAAATCCTGGCCCGGTTCCCGTAATTCGGCTGCACCGGCGTCGACCGGCGGCCCTACACATACCGACAGGAGGAACCGGAAATCCGCGATAACCCACGGAATTCCCAGCCGGACCGCGCGACGGGCCGACCCCGGCGTCGCCGCCGGAGCCGGCCCGGGTTGGGGGGCGGGGTCAGCCGTTGCCCGGCCGGAACTCCTGGTGCGGTGCGTCGGAACACGGGTACTGGATCAGCCGGGCGCCGTCGGCCGTGGACTCGTCGGAGACGTCCAGGCAGCCGCCGCTGTGCTCGGCGACCAGCCGCACATGGCCGGAGCCGTCGCCCGACTCCCGGATCTCCCAGCGCTGTTCGGCGCCGGCACCGCACGCCGTCTGGACCACGGCGGCACCGGCCGCCGTCGAGCCGTCGGCGACCGCCAGGCAGAGCGAGCTGTGCCGGGTGACCAGCTGGACCCGGTCGTTCCCGGTGTCCCTGAGCCAGAAGAGCTGGTTGCCCCCGCCGTTGCAGGTCCACTGGGCCGCCTGCCGCCCGATGACCTGCGACTGGTCGGGGATGTCCAGACACTTGCCCGAGTGCCGGGCGGTCAGCGTCCGGTAGGGGCCGCCGGCCGGCTCGACGGTGCCGGCGGCGGCGTCGATGCGCAGCTCGGGCGCCCAACTCATCGCCAGCGTCCGGTCGCTGGGGAAGCTGAGCGGCAGCCAGACGTAGCGGGAGTCGTTGACCCGGCCGCCGAAGGAGTTGCCCCAGCGGTCGCCGAGGTAGAGGTAGGAGGTGGTCTCGGTGCCCCGCACCGGCAGCACGAAGGCGGTCTGCGAGCCGAACGCGGTGGCGTCGCCGACGTCGGCCATCGCGCTCCAGCCGGACACCAGGCTGGTGCTGGTGGCGTACCGCTGCTGGTTGGGGTTCCAGCCGGTGGCGCCCGAGGTCAGCATGAAGTAGACCCCGTTCCGCTTGAACAGCGCCGGGGCCTCCCGGTGCCCGCCGGCCCACGGGTTGGCGACCAGTTCGTCGACCTCGGTGTAGTCGTCGGTCAGCCGGTAGATGTGCAGGTCGTAGTTCTCCCGGGCGGCGGAGACCAGGTAGCCGGCGCCGTCGTCGTCGACGAAGACGGTCAGGTCGCGGGACATGTGGCCGAGCGGGCGGAAGCTGCCCTGCCACCGGTAGTCCCCGTCCACCGTGTCCGAGACGGCCACGGCGGCCCTGGCCTCGCTGTAGTCCTGGCCGTTCTCCTTGTGCATCCACATCACGAACTGGCCGGTCGCCTCGTTGTACATGACCTTGGGGCGCTCGATGTTGGCCTGCGCGAGTTCGGGGTCCGATGCCTGGGTGAGGACGTGGTTGCGGAACTCCCAGGTCCGCAGGTCGGTGGAGCGGTAGGCGGAGACGTAGCGGAAGCCGTTGCTGTCCTCCTGCCGGTTCTCGCCGAACCAGTAGTAGTAGCCGTCGACCTCGATGACGCCGCCGCCGTGCGCGTGCACGGGTTCGCCGTCCGGGGTGGTGAACTGGGTGCCGTTGGGGACGGTGACGGGCGCGGCCTGGGCGGCGGCGGGCGTCAGCAGGGCGGCGGCCAGGCCCAGGCAGAGGGCGAGCGCCAGGAGCGGCCAGCGGCCGGTCCGGCCGGCGCCGCGCGGTGTGATCCGGGTGGGTGGGGACACGGCGGGGGGAGACACAGGAGTCCTGCCTTCTCTCGAAGCGGGTGCGACTGGATCAGGTGTCAGGAGACGCGTCGGCCCGGATGTTTACGTAAACAACCGGGGGTGTCGTTCAGTATGCGGCGGCCGTCCGGAGCGTCAAGCCCTCGCGCGGCAAAACCCCTCAGAACCAAGCAACTTCGGTGAGAAACCAACGCGTCGCCCCTCTCGTCGGGCCGCCGCCGATGCCCTAACCTGCTGAGCCAGGCACGGACGCCCGTCTGCGCCGGGCACGGACACCCGCACCCCGGAACCGCCGCGGTGCCCGCGGGTGCGGAACCAACCGGGAGACCACCGTGGGCACCGAAGACTTCTGGGACGACGTCGAACGCCACGTGGTCCGCTACGGCGCGACGTTCACCCCACGCGTCATCGAGCGGGCGGCCGGCGCGTACGTCTACGACAGCGACGGCGCGGCCGTCCTCGACTTCACCTCCGGCCAGATGAGCGCGATCCTGGGCCACGGACACCCGGACATCGTCCGCGCCGTCTCCACCTCCGTCGCCTCGCTCGACCACCTGTTCAGCGGCATGCTGAGCCGCCCGGTCGTCGACCTGGCCCGCCGGCTGGCCGGCACCCTCCCCGACACCCTGGGCAAGACGCTGCTGCTGACCACCGGGGCGGAGGCCAACGAGGCCGCCATCAAGCTGGCCAAGCTCTACACCGGCGGCTACGAGATCGTCTCCTTCGACCGCTCCTGGCACGGCATGACCTCCGGCGCCGCCGCCGCGACCTTCTCCGCCGGCCGCCGCGGCTACGGCCCGACCCTGCCGGGGAACCTCACCCTGCCCACCCCCAACGCCTACCGCTCGCCGTTCCGCCGGCCCGACGGCTCCTACGACTGGGCGGCCGAACTCGACTACGGCTTCGCCCTGGTGGACCAGCAGTCCACCGGCTCGCTCGCCGCCTGCCTGGTCGAACCGATCCTCTCCTCCGGCGGCATCATCGACCTGCCGCCCGGCTACCTCGCCCGGCTGCGCGAGAAGTGCGACGAGCGCGGCATGCTGTTGGTCCTCGACGAGGCGCAGACCGGACTCGGGCGCACCGGCCACCTGTACGCCTTCGAGCGGGACGGCGTCGCGCCCGACATCCTCACCCTCTCCAAGACGCTCGGCGCCGGCCTGCCGGTCGCCGCCGTGGTCACCGGCGCCGAGATCGAGGAGGTCTGCCGGGACCGCGGCTTCCTCTTCTTCACCACCCACGTCTCCGACCCGCTGGCCGCCACCGTCGCGCTGACCGTCCTCGACGTCATCGAGCGCGACCAGCTCGTCGAGCGGGCCGCGAAACTCGGCGAGACGCTGGCGGCCCGGCTGCTGGCGCTGCGCGCGGAGCACGAGGTGGTCGGCGACGTCCGGGGGCGCGGCCTGCTGCGCGGCATCGAGCTGGTGCGCGACCGGGCCAGCAAGGCCCCGGCGGACGCCCTCGGCCAGGCCGTCACGGCGGCCTGCCTGGACCGGGGGCTGCACCTGAACATCGTCCAACTCCCCGGCATGGGCGGCATCTTCCGCATCGCCCCGCCGCTGACCGTCAGCGAGGACGAGCTGCACACCGGGATGGACATCCTCGGCGACGCCCTCCGGTCGGTCCTCGCCGGCCGAGCCTGACCCGGGGCCCGGACCGGGAGCCCAGGCCGGGGGCCCTGACCGAGAGCCCTGGACCGGGAGCCCCGACGCGTGGCCCGCACGCGGCGCCGGCACGCCGGGCCGGCACGCCGGGCCGGCGCTGGCCGCCGGCTCGCCGGGCGGGGCCGGCCGTCGTCCGGCGCGCCCGGGCCCGTCCCCGGCCCGGGGCGGGCGCGTTCGGTCAGGAACCGTCGCGCAGCTCGGCCAGTCGATCAGCGGTGAACGCGATCCGCTCAAAGGTGACCGCGCAGCCCTCGCCGGTGGGCGCCTGCGCCTCCAGGCCGACCCGCAGCGGCCGGCCCGGGGCGTCGAGGGCGAAGTAGCGGATCAGCCGCCAGCTCTCGCCGTCCAGCGACGCGTGGTAGGCGAAGGCCCCGCCGATCCGCGAGACACGCAGCCACACCGCGTCGCCCTCGACGACGAAGCCGTTGGCGTCGTCGGCGACCTCCCGGTTCACCACCGACACCACCATGGCCTCGCCGTCCGGCGAGTACTCGAAGCAGAGCTTCGCCCAGTGCCGCTCGTCGAACCACAGCAGCAGCACCCCGGCGTCGAAGGTCGCCTGGAAGTCGACCGACACCCGCGCCCGGAACTGGAAGTCGCCGGCCGGCGCGTCGCCGAGCAGGGTGACCGCGTTCAGCGCCTTCCCGGTGGCCAGCGCCGGGTCCGCGCCCGGGTCGATGAAGATGTCGCTCCGCGGCGCGGCCGTGACCCGCACGGTGCCCGTCTCGGGCGCGACGTGCCAGTCGTTGTCCTGGGGGGTGGTGAGCGGGAACGGGACGCCGGAAACCTGGTGCGTGGTGGACATGGGGGCCTTCCTGGCGGGTGGGCGACGGGCGGGCCCGCGGGCGGGCCCCGGGCAAGTCTGCCCCGCCGCCGGTCCGTTCGCCGGCCCGGGCCGCGGTATCCACGGACCGCTCGCGGATCGCTACAGTGGGGTGGCTTCGCGTGACGGGGCGGGACGCGGGAAACTCAGACCAGTGGGGCGGTTCGGTTGGGGCGGCGCTTCTTCATCGGGTTCGGCAGCGGGCGCTACCAACGCCTTGGCGAGGACGAGCAGTTGCCCAGCGTCCCGGCGGATCTGCGGGCCATGGCCCGGCTCTTCGACAGGCTCGGCTACGCCGCCGTACTGCCCGGGCTGGGGGAGTACGACGGCGCCGACCAGGTCCGGCAGAAGCTGCGGCACTGGACCACGGACGCCGAACTGACCGACGACGACGTGGTGGTGATGTACTTCGCCGGCCACGGCTCGGTCGAGGAGCGCGACCGTCACTACCTGCTCTGTTGGGACTCCGACGACACCGACCTGGCCGCCACCGCGCTGGCCACCGAGGACCTGGTGCGGATCGTCTGCAAGGGCGGGCTGCGCCACTTGCTGCTGATCCTCGACACCTGCGCCGGCGGCGCCGGCAGCGCCGAGGCGGCGGCCCTCGCGCTCCAGACCATCGCCTACCGCAACACCGGCGGCGGCACCGCCACCGGCATGTGGTTCCTGGCCTCCGCCCGCCGCCGGGACATCGCCGAGGACGGCGCCTTCGTCGCCACCTTCCAGGCCGCGCTGGAGACCACCACCGGCCGCACCGGCCAGCGCCAGAAGTACCTGGACCTGACCGAGCTGGTGAAGGCCGTCAACGAGGGCTTCGACGCCGAGGGGCGCGGTCAACGGGCCGAGCTGGCCAGCGGGTTGGTCACCGGCCTGGCCCCGTTCCTGCCCAACTCCGGCTACCGGGAGGAGCTGCCGCCGCTCGGCACCGACCTGGAGGTGCAACGCCGGGTGGTGGCCCGCGACCTGGCGGAGCACTTCGGGCCCAGGTCCCGCGGTGTCGAGTTCGAGTCCGAGCAGGGCCTGTACTTCAGCGGCCGGGTCCGGGTGCTGTCCGAGCTGGTGGACTGGTTGACCGCGCCCGAGGAGGACGGCCGGGGCCGGGTGGTGACCGGCAGCCCGGGCTGCGGCAAGTCGGCCGTGCTGGGCCGGGTGGTGGCGCTCTCCGACGGCCCCTACCGGGCCCGCCTGGACCTGCGGGACGTCGACCCGCGCACCGTGGTCCCCGCCGGCTGCGTGACCGCCGCCGTGCACGCCCGGCACAAGCGGCTGGAGGAGATCGTCGAGCGGATCGCCACCGCCATCGACGCGGAGGCCGACGGCGCCGCCGCGCTGCTCCAGGAGCTGACCCGGCGCGGCCGACAGGGCCCGCCGCTGGTCATCGTCGTGGACGCGGTCGACGAGGCCGGCTCCGACACCGCCGCCGACGCCGGCGGCCACGGCGAACCCCGGCGCATCACCCGGGAGTTGCTGCGCCCGATGGCCGAGATCCGGGGCGTGCGGCTGCTGGTCGGCACCCGGCACGAGCTGGTCGCCCCGCTCGGCCCTACGTTCACCTGCCTCGACCTGGACCAGCCCGGCTACCGGGCGGCGGAGGACGACGTCGCCGGCTACGTCGGCCGGGTGCTGCTCGCCTCCGACGAGCCGGACGTGCCCACCCCCTACCGGAACCGTCCCGCGCTCGCCGCCGAGGTGGCCAGGGGCGTGGCGCGCAAGGCCGCCGGCGTCTACCTCTACGCCCGCACCACGGCCCGCACCCTGCGCTCGGACCGGGTCGCCGTCGACGTCACCCGGCCGGGCTGGGCGGACGCGCTGCCCAGCGAGGTCGGCGAGGCCTTCGACGACTACCTGGCCCGGTTCGGCCCCGACGAGCAGCGGGTGCGCCGGATGCTGCTCGCCCTCGCCTTCTCGGAGGGCAAGGGGCTGCCCAGGGGCCGGGTGTGGACGACGCTCAGCACGGTGCTCTCCGGGGTGCCGTGCACCGAGGAGGACGTCTCCTGGGTGCTGGACGTCGCCGAGGCGTACATCGCCGAGGTGATCGACGACGACCGGCGCTCCGCCTACCGCCTCTACCACAAGGCCCTGGCCGAGCACCTGCGGGCCACCGCCGACCGGCCCGCGCGGGCCGTCCAACAGGCCAGCGTCGAGGCGCTGTTGTCGCTGGTGCCGGGCACCGCCCAGGGACGGCGCGACTGGTTCGCCGCCGCCCCCTACGTGCGGCAGCACCTGGCCACCCACGCGGCCGAGGCCGGCGTGCTGGACGCGCTCGTCGAGGACCCGGGCTTCCTGCTGGCCAGCGACCCGCTCGCGCTGCTGCGCGCCTTCGCCGCCACCGAGGGGGCGGGCGTGCGGCAGGTGCGGGGCGCCTACGAGCAGGTGGCGCACCGGCTGCACGGCGACCGGCCACTGGGCGAGCGGGCCGCCGACCTCCAGCTGTCCGCCCGCCGCTGCGGCGCCGACCAACTCGCCGAGCGGATCGACGACCTGGCCATCGACCTGCCGTGGACGGCGTGCTGGGCCTGGTGGTCGACCAGCGGGGTGCACCGGCTGCTCAGCGGCCACACCAAGGCCGTCGGTTCGGTCGCGGTGGGTGACCTGGACGGCCGCCCGATCGCCGTCACCGGCGGCGTCGACGGCACCGCGCGGGTCTGGGACCTGGTCTCCCAGCGGGGCATCGGCGAGCCGCTGCCAGTGGGCGTGGCGGTCAGCGCCATCGCCATCGGCGACCTCGGCGACTACACGGTGGCCCTAACCGGCGGCGAGGACGGCACGGTCCGGGTCTGGGACCTCTCGGCCGGCCAGGAGCTGGGCGATCCGCTGCGGGGCCACACCAACAGCGTCACCAGCGTCGCGGTCGGGGCGCTGGACGGCCACCCGGTGGTGCTCACCGGCAGCGAGGACGGCACCGCGCGGCTCTGGGACCTGGCGACCAGGCGGCAGCTCGGCGCCGAACTGGCGGCGCACCGCCGGACGGTGCGCGACGTCGACCTGGGCGAGCTGGCCGGCCGCCCGGTCGCGGTGACCGGCGGCGACGACAAGGCCGTCCACGTCTGGGACCTGGGCGAGGTGCTGGCCGGCGGCGACGCTCGCCTGGACGGGGCGCCACTGATCGGCCCGGCGGGCGCCATCACCGCCGTCAGTCTGGCCCAGCTGGACGGGATGACCGTGGCCCTGGTGGGCGACGACACGGGCATGTTGGGCCGCTGGGACCTCGGCGCCCGCCGCCAGCTCGGCGAGTCGGTGCCGGCCCACGTGTACTACGTCGGGAGTGGTGTCGCCTCGGCGGTGGTCGGGGAGTACGGCGGCCGACCGGTCGCGTTGACCGCCGGGCGCCGCGAGGCCCGCCTGTGGGACCTGCGCACGCTCCAGCAGCTCGGCCCGCCGCTGCGCGGTCATGTCGCCGACATCAACGCCGGGGCTCTGACCGCGCGTTCCGACACCGCGCTGGCGGTGACCGTCGGCGATGATCGCACCGCGCGGATCTGGGACCTGACGGCCGACCAGCCCTGGGAGGGGCACACCGGTGCGGTCTCCTCGCTGGCCGTCGCCGAGTTCGGGGGGCGGTCGCTGGCCGTCACGGGCGGCGAGGACGGCAGCGCCGAGCTGTGGGACCTGGAAACCGGCCAGTGCGTCGGCCAACAGTCCATGGACCTGCACGCCGGCGCGGTGCCGGCCATCGCCCTGGGCGGGGTCGCTAGCTCGCTCGTCGCGGCCACCGGCGGCGCGGACACCCTGCTCCAACTCTGGGACCCGTTCCGCGGCGTGCCCCTGGGGCCACCGCTCCGCGGGCACACCAACGCCGTCCGCGCCCTCAGATTCGTCTCCTGGGACGGCACGCCCGTGATGGTCAGCGGCAGCGAGGACGGCACCGTCCGGCTCTGGGAGCTGCCCTCGGGGACGCCGGTTAGAGAACCGTTGACGGGGCACATCGGCGGGGTTCGAGACCTGGCCGTCCGGAGCGTGGGCCGGGGCCTGGAGATCGTGGTGGCCACCACCCTGGACCACGCCTACCACTGGCGGTTGACCGCACCGGAGGACCCCCAACCCAACTGCCCACAGGCGCACTTCAATGTGGAGGACCTCAACCCGTTGGCGGTCGCGCTGGGTGTCGCCTGGCACGAGGGGCGTCCGCTGGTGTTGGCCAAGGTCGGGGACAGCAACGTCCACGCCTACGACGTGGCCAGCCGCGAGCGGGTGGGCGGCCCGTACCAGGGGCACACCGACTACGTCCGCTCCGCCTGTGTCGGGGCCATCGGCCGGCGGCCTGTGGTCGCCGCGCTCACCGGGACGAGTACGGTGTGTGTCTGGGACCTGGCGAGCGCGGAGCGGCTCGGTCCGCTGCTGGAGGCGCCGAGCCACGGCCGGTTCTCCGAGTTCGGCTGGCCCGCGCCGGTCTTCGGCCGGGCGGCCGGTGTCCCCGTGGCGGTGATCGCCGGCCAACGGGACGTGCGGGTCTGGGATCTCCGCGCCATGGTGCCCCGGGGCGAACCGCTCTGCGGGGCCGACCGGTCGCTGACCTCGGTGGAGATCGTCCACTCCCGGGGCACCGGCGTCGTTGTCACGAGCAGCGCCGACGGGGTGACCCGCACCCACGCCCTGGACACCGGAGCGCAGGTGGCCGCGCACCTGACCACCGCCCAGGACCCCCTGCTGGAGGTGCGGGTGGTCGACACCCCCGAGGAGCCGCTGGTGGTGCGCGGCGCCTGGCGGGACACCCAAGTCTGGGGCCTGACGTCCCGCCGGCTGCGCGGTCGGCGGATGGGCACGGCGTGGAGCGTCACCGCGCATCCCATGGGGGACACCGTTGTCGTGGTCTCCGCCGACAGCGAGTTCCTGGTGCAGGCCTGGGAGCTGGCGACCCAACGCCCGGTCTGTCCGCCCCTGGCCGGGCACACCGCGCAGGTGACCGCCCTGCGCACGGCCGTGGTGGACCAGGTCCACACACTGGCCAGCGCTTCCAGGGACGGCACGGTGCGGCTGTGGGACCTGGCCACCGGAACGCCGCTGGACGCGCCGTTGGCGGGGCAGGAACTCGGCGCCTTCGCCGTGGAGTTCACCCGGCTGGACGGCCGGGACGTGCTGGTCACCGGGGCCGGCGACGGGCGGCTGCGGGTATACGACGTGGCCGACCGGTCCGAGTTGGCGGTCGAGCTGCCGCCGTTCCCCGGCGCGGTGCGGGACGTTCGGGCGGCGGAGGTGCCCGGGGCCCCGGTGCTGGTCGCCGCGGACAGCTACGGGCTGCTGCGGGTGTGGGACACCCGCTCCCCGTCCTGGACGATGGAGCTCGACATCGGTAGCGCGGTCTCCGGGATCGCGGTGGACGACGCGGGACGGGTCGCGGTCGCGACGGCCATGGGTGGCGTGCTGCTCCGGCTCAACCTGACCGGCGTCGAGAACGGGAGCGCGTCATGAGCCGGGTGGTCCTGGTACACGGCATAGCCCAACAGCTCAGGGGCGGCGAGACGTTGCTCGCCGACTGGTACCCGGCGCTCGCCGACGGAGTCGGGCTGGCCGGGGGGCGGGTCGCCCGGGAGGAGGTCTCGATGGCCTTCTACGGTGATCTGTTCCGCGCCCCCGGCCACCGGGGTCTCGGCGTGCCCGAGCTGACCGCCGCCGACGTCACCGACGAGCTGGAGCGCGAGCTGCTGCTGGCCTGGTGGCGGGCCGCCGCCGCGGCCGAGCCGGCCGTGCCGGGGCCGGAGGCGCGGGCCAGGGCGCGCACCCCGCACCTGGTGCGGCGGGCGCTGAACGCGCTGAGCGGCTCCGCGTTCTTCGCCGGGGTGAGCGAACGGCTGCTGGTCTTCAGCGCCCGGCAGGTGCGGCGCTACTTCACCGAGCCGGCGCTGCGTGCCCGGATCAGGGACCGGCTGGCCGCCCAACTCACGGCCGAGACCCGGGTGGTGGTGGCCCATTCACTGGGCACGGTGGTGGCCTACGAGGCGCTGTGCGCGGAGACCAGGCACCGTGACCTCGCCCTGGTGACGCTGGGTTCGCCGCTGGGCATCCGCAACCTGGTCTTCGACCGGCTCGACCCGGCGCCGGCCGACGGGCGGGCCAGCTGGCCCGGGGCGGTGCGGGAGTGGACCAACGTCGCCGACCGGGGCGACGCGGTGGCGCTGGTCGCGGAGTTGGCTCCGCGGTTCGGCGAGCGGGTGGTGGATCTCGGCGTCCACAACGGCGCGAAGGCCCACGACGTGCGCCCCTATCTCACCGCCCGGGAGACCGGCCAGGCGATCACGGACGGGCTGAAGCAGCCCGGGGACTGAACCCGCGCGTTCCGAAGGTGGGCCCAACGGCTCCCTGTGCGCAGAACGTTACCCACTCCAGCGCCGGCGTCATCCGGCCGTAACACCCCGCGCCTAGCGTTTGGATCCGAACTTGGATCCAAACGAGGAGGGACATGGTTACGCGATCGGCTCCCGGGATTCACATCGACAACCTCACCAAGACGTTCCGCGTCGGGCGCCGCGCGGTGCGCGCCCTGGACGGCATCCACATCCGGTCGGGGGCGGGCGAGTTCGTCTCCCTCCTCGGCCCCTCGGGCTGCGGGAAGAGCACCATCCTGCGCATCCTGGCCGGCCTGGAGGCCCAGTCCGAGGGCACCGCGCTGGTGCACGGCGAGACGCCCGCCGAGATGCGCGGGCACCACCATCTCGGCATCGCCTTCCAGGACAGCGCGCTGCTGCCCTGGCGGTCGGTGCGCGCCAACATCCGGCTGCCGCTGGAGATCTCCCGCACCCGGGTCGACGAGGGCCAGCTCCAGGAGCTGATCGACCTGGTCGGCCTCACCGGCTTCGAGGACGCCCGCCCCGGTCAGCTCTCCGGCGGGATGCGGCAACGGGTGGCGATCGCCCGGGCGTTGGTGGTCAAACCGCGGGTGCTGCTGCTGGACGAGCCGTTCGGCGCGCTGGACGACATGACCCGACAGAACCTCAACCGCGAGTTGCTGCGCATCTGGACCGAACGGCCGGCCACCACCCTGATGGTGACGCACAGCATCGCCGAGGCCGTCTTCCTCTCCGACACCGTGGTCGTGATGACCGCCAGGCCCGGCCGGGTGCTGGAGGAGGTCCGGATCGAGCTGCCGCGCCCGCGGACCGCCGAGCTGCTGCGCACCCCCGAGTTCCACGGCTATGTGGACCGGCTCTCCGCGCTCCTCTTCCAGGACGCCGAGGCCGGTCCGCGCCCGGCCGCCGCCGGCCAGGCGGGCGGCGTCCGGTGAGCGGCGCCCTGCCGCTGCGGCTGGCCGGCACGGCGCTGGTCCTGCTGGTCTGGCAACTGGTGGGCGCCAGCGGCCTGTTGGGGGCCGGCATCGCGCCGCCCAGCCGGATCGTCGCCGGCCTGGCCGACGACGGCGGCGACTTCTACGGGCTGCACATCCCGATCACCCTGCACTCCGCCGGCGTCGGCTACCTGTGGGGCAACCTCGCCGCCATCGTCTGCGCCGCGACCGTCGTGGTGCTGCCCTCCCTGGAGAAGGTGATCCTGCACGTGGGCATCGCCTCCGCCTGTGTCCCGCTGATCGCGGTCGCGCCCATCCTGGCGGCGATCTTCAGCGGCCCGGAGACCGCCGTGATCATGGCCGCCGTCTCGGTCTTCTTCACCACCCTGGTCAGCACCGTCAACGGGCTGCGGCAGGCCGACCGCACCAGCGTCGACCTGGTCCGCGCCTACGGCGGCGGCCGGTACCTGGTGCTGCGCAAGGTACGGGCGCTGGCCGCGCTGCCCAGCGTGCTGACCGCGCTGCGGATCGCGGTGCCGGCCGCCCTGCTGGGCACGGTGATCGGCGAGTTCATGGGGCAGGAACGCGGCCTGGGCGCGGCCCTGGTCGTCGCCCAGCAGACCAGCGACGTGGAACGCACCTGGGGCATCACCCTGGTCTGCGCCGCCGTCGCGCTGCTCGCCTTCCTCGCCGTCGGCCTGGCCGAACGGCTTGTCACCCCCTGGTCCGCGACCGCCGGGGAGGCCCGATGAGTGCCCACCTCGGCCCGCCGGCCGCCCTGCGCCGCCTCGCCCGTGGGGTGCTGGTGCTGGCCGCCAGCGCCGCCGCCATCCTGGTCGGCTGGCTGCTGTTCCTGGCGACGGTGGACGTGAGTCCCTATGTCGCCAAGTCGCCCCTGGATGTGTGGCGCCACCTCGCGGTGGCGGAGAACCGGGCCGTGCTGTGGCCCCTGTTGGGCCGCACCCTCGCGGACGCCGGGCTCGGCTTCGTCTGCGGTCTGGCCATGGCGGCCACGGTGGCCACGCTCTTCGCCTTCTCCCGCCCGCTGGAGCAGATGTTCCTGCCCACGCTCACCACGCTGCGCGCCATCCCGATGGTGACGCTCGCCCCGATCATCGTGCTGGCGCTCGGCCGGGGCCCGGCCGCGACCGCCCTGATCGGCGCCGCCATCGTGTTCGTGCCGGCGCTGCTGACCATGTTGCAGGGGCTGCGCTCGGCGTCCCGCACCGACCTGGACGTCTGCCGGGCGTTCGGCGGCTCCGCCTGGCAGACGTACCTCAAGGTGACGCTGCCGCACGCCGTGCCCACCTGGTTCACCGCGGCCCGGATCACCGTGACCACCTCCATCGTGGGCGCGCTGCTCGCCGAGTGGCTCGCCTCGGGCGCCGGCCTGGGCGGCCAGATGATGCGGGACGCCAACGAGTTCCAGTTCGCCAGGCTCTGGGCCTCGGTGGTGGTGCTGACCGTGGTCTGTGTCGCCATCTACCAGCTGATCGCCCTGGTCGAGCGGGCCGTCCGGACCCGCCTCGCCGCCCCCGGCTGACCCCCGCCCCCACCCTGACCGGCGCCCCCGAACCTGACCCGCCGCCGACGACCCCCGCCCCCGTCCCCG